>JAKBCJ010000012.1 GCA_021807975.1 Pseudomonadota bacterium
AAGGAAATCGTATTTTCGGTCGATACGGTCGAGAAGGAGCAGCCGCACAAGGCATTCTACACCGCAACGGTCTGCCTGGACGGCACCACCTGGAAATGGGCCTCCGCCGAACCGGCTACCGATCGGTGGGGCAACTTGCAGTGAGGGGGCTGCCGCTGGCGGGGTTGGTTTTGCTGGCCGGCTGCACCTCCTCTGTGCGGATCGCCGCCGTTGTCACCGGCGGCGTCGCGGGGGCATCGACTGGCAGCCCCGCCATCGGGTTTCTGGTCGGTGTCGCGACGGATACCGCAGCCAACTACGTGGTTCGCGTCGTCGGCCGAACCCGCCAAGGCGCGGAACAGGATGCCATCGCCGCGGCCGTCGGCGATCTGCCGGTCGGCACGTCCGCCGACTGGGCCATCGAACATACAATCCCGATCGGCGACGAACATGGCCGATTTCAGGTGGTGCGCATCATCGACTCGCCGCTGGCCGTCTGCAAGGAAATCGCCTTCTCGGTCGAGGACGGGGACGACACGGCCTGGTACACCGCCAATATCTGCAAACAGACCGATGCGTGGAAATGGGCCTCGGCCGAACCGGCGGTCGCGCGCTGGGGCTTCTTGCAGTAGAGAAAGCCCAACAGCCGTCCGCGGGGAGTCCATGATGTCGCAGCCAACCGAAACCATCACCGCCGGCGGGGCGATCCTCGCTCGGTTGAAGGCCGTCGGCGTGGATTACATCTTCGCGAACTCCGGCACCGATTTCCCGCCGATTATCGAAGGCCTGGCCGAGGCCGGCGCCAAGGATATCGACCTGCCTAAGGCGATCGTGATCCCGCACGAACACGCCGCGATGGGTATGGCGCACGGCTATTATCTGGCGACCGGCCGCGCCCAGGCAGTGATGGCGCACACCAATGTGGGCCTCGCGAATTGCGCGATCGGCGCCATCAACATGGCCACCGAACATGTGCCGGTGCTGCTGTTCTCCGGCCGCACCCCGACGCTGGAGGAAGGGCGCCCCGGCGCCCGCACAGTCCCCATCGGATGGGGCCAGGAAATGCGCGACCAGACCGCTTTGATCAGGGAAGCAGTGAAATGGGACTACGAACTGCGCTTCCCCGAACAGGCGCGGGACGTGGTGGATCGAGCCTATGCCATCGCCACGTCCACGCCGCGCGGCCCGGTCTATGTCAGCCTTCCGCGTGAGGTGCTGTGCGGTCAGTGTCCGTCCGGCGCGTTGAACGAACCAAGCCGCATGGCCCCGGTCGGCTTTGCCCCCGCCCCGGCCGCACTGGCCCAAGCCGCCGTATTGCTGGCTGCCGCCCGCCACCCCGTGATCATCGCGCAACGCGGTGCCGGGTCGGCGGAGGGTTTCGCCGCGCTGGCGGAACTGGCTGACACTTGGGGTATCCCGGTTGTGCAATACTGGGCGATCCAACTGGCAATCGCGACGGACCATCCGATGTGTGCCGGATCGAACCCGGAGCCGTGGCTCAGCGAGGCCGATGTGGTGCTGGTGTTGGACAGCCTGGCCCCCTGGTCGCCGGAAATCCACAAGCTGGCGCCCGGCTGCAAGGTGATCCAGGCCGGGCCGGACCCGTTGTACAGCCGGTTTCCGATCCGCAACTTCCAGGCTGATGTCTCGCTGGCCGGGGAACTGACCGATATCGTGCAGGGCCTGTCCGGCGCGATGCGCACCTATCGTCCCGACCCCGGGCGCCGGGCCGCTGTCGCGGCCAGGGCGGCGGCAATCCGGGCCGCCATGCTGCGCGCGGCCGAACAGGGCGGCACAGGTCTGCGAATGACCAAGGACTGGGTCAGCCTGTGCCTGTCGCGCGCGATCGAGGGCATGGACGCGACCGTGCTGTCCGAACTCGGCTGCCCGTTGGATTCGCTAACCCTGCGGACGGCCACCAGTTGGTATCAGGAGCCGCATTCCGGCGGCCTGGGCTGGTCGTTTCCCAGCGCACTGGGGATGCAGCTTGCGCGCCCGGACGCGGTCATCGTCGCCACCATGGGGGATGGATCGTATATGTTCTCCAACCCCGTGGCGTGTCACCAGATCGCCGAGGCCCTGGGATTGCCGGTGCTGGTGCTGATCCTGAACAACCGTGAATGGGGCGCGGTGCGCAAGTCGGTTCTGGGCACCTACCCGGACGGGTATGCGTCCCGGATGAATCAGATGCCGCTGGTGTCACTGGAGCCGTCCCCGGATTTCACCAAAGTGGCTGAGGCCAGCCGAGCGTGGACCGCGAAGGTGGAGAGGCCGGGGGACCTGGCAGGTGTGCTGGCAGCGGCTTTGGTGCATGTCCGCACGAAGCGGACCCAGGCGCTGGTGGAGATCAGCGTGGCACCTTGACCTGAGGATACGCGGCGAAATAGCGATTCATGTGATGGGAGCCGTCGGCGTCTAATGGTCATGGCGGGCCTGCGCCCGCCACGACGGTGTCCACTGGCCGCGCGTCCATCGAAGCGGTTATTTCAAGGCGAGGCCTATGGGCCGGTTTGGACCCGGACCACGTGCTCTTTTGAAAGCTCAGCCGAAACCGGCTACCCGGACGTTGGATATCATGGTGCGCTGAGGGGCATCCCCCTCAATCGGCGTAGGCAATCCCCCATGCCTTTGCCCCGTCTTTCGGCGGCTCGCACCAGATCGGCACCGCATTCCGGGTCCTCACGTTCGGCTCATGCCCCATCGCCCCGCGAATCGCCCGGAACAGCGCGCCGTGCGCCACCACCAGCACCTCCGGCGGGCGGGCGATGCACCGGTTGATCGCCGCTACCGCCCGGGTGGTGAGGGCTGGAAAACTCTCGGCGCCCTCGGGCGTAAGCAATCCGTCCACCCAGGGCTGGAACCACTCGCCCATGGGCTTGCCTTCCATCACGCCGAAGGCAACCTCCCGCAGCCCATCGTCGTATTGCACTGGCAGGCCCAGTTCCGCCGCCGCGATTTCCGCGGTCACGCGGGCGCGGCCCAGCGGCGAGGCGATGACGTGCTTGATGTTGCCCTTGCCGCGCAGCAGCAAGGCGGCCGACCGGGCCTGTGCCAGCCCGGTTTCGTTCAGCGGGATATCGACGTTCCCCTGCGACAGGTTCTGCACGTTCCAGTCGGTTTCGCCATGGCGCAGGAACCAGAACGCAACGGGGTGGATCGAGTCGGCGGGGAAAGCATTCATCGGATCAGGCCAGGCCTTCCTGTTGCAGCACACGTTGAACGGCGGGCCGGGCCAGCATCCGAGCCAAATGCGCGGCGCAGTTCGCCGGCAGGGTCATGCTGAAGTGCTTCGACCAAAACTCGACGTAAAAGATGGCGGAGTCGGCAATAGAGAATTTTCCGACAGCGTATTCCCGGCCCTCCAGCGCCGCGTCGATCAGGGCAAAGCCGCGCTCGACGATGTCCCGCCCCCGGGCTTTCACCGCGTCCTCATCCGCCGGATTGGGGGTGAAGGCACTTGGGCGGAACAGCCGGCCGAAGCCCTGCATGTGCATGGTGGCAATGACGTAGTCCATGAGTTCGATCGCCCGGGCCGCGGCGTCGATATCGTCCGGCAGCAAGTCGGCGAACGGGTTGGTCCTGGCCAGCCAATAGGCGATGGCCGGATACTCCGTCACGATGGAGCCGTCGTCCTTCGCCAGGGTCGGCACTTTGGACTTTGGGTTCACCGCCGTGAATGTCGGCTTGAAGTGCTCCCCCTGCTGCAGGTTCACCCGCTCGGTTTCATAGGGTTTGCCGATCTCTTCCAGCAGCACATGGATGCCGATCGAGCAGGCGCCGGGCGCGTAGTAGAGTTTCATCGCGAGTCTCCTGTTGTGAATCCCGGTTGGCCGATCCGTGTGACGGCGCGCTGAGTGTAGCAGGGGGACCCGCTGGCGCGAAGGCATGACGGAACGCCTGACCAAATCTTCGTTATACCTCCATCGGCGCGGGCCGCCTTCTTGTCTGTAACAGCAGCAATCCGGCGGACCATCCCGCGGAAACCAGCAAGCCAATCACCAGCGCGGCCGGGGGGCCCCACAGTGGAATCGCCAGATGCAGTGCCAGCAGCATCGCCCCGAATCCCAGCATCGCGCGCAGCGCATTAGCCGCCAGCAGTGACGACGCCACGCCGCCGATCCGGGGCCGAACAATAACAATCAGGCTGATCAGGCTGATCGGGAACACCGCGGCGATCCCGGTGGCGGTGGGCCCGAGAACCGAGCTGACCGCGACTATCAGCGAAACGAAACCGGCCACCGCGACCGCGCGGGCCAGAAGATCGAACCGCCGCCGGGGCGCGGGCGGTATCGCGGCGGGTTCGGGGTTTGGGATCGTCTTCAGCAGCACGAAGCCGGCGCCATACACCACGAGGTTCAGGACCAGCGCCGAGACCGGGGTCCAGGCGACCTCATGGATCGCGGCGCTCGCGCCCAGCCATGTCAGGACAGCGATGCCCAGGCCACGCCAGGGCGGCAATTCGCGGGCAGCGATGCCATACACGGCCAGAAACAACCCGGTGGCCGCGTTGGCGGCGGCACTCCCCAGGGCGCTGGCGGCGACGAAGGGCGCATCGTGCTGCATGGCCAGGAACACATAGGCAGGTCCGGCCGACACCGGGAGGCTGGCGATCAGCGCACCCCAGAACGGACCCAGCGCCTCGGCCACGGCGGAGGCCGATACGACGATCAGCGCGGTTGCCAGGGCGCGCACGATCGGGGGAAGCCAAAGCGAGATGGTCATGGGATACGGCGCTCCGCCTGCCGGGCGGAGCATCCCGTCCGCCCTTCGACAGGACTCGGTGGCCGGAATGAGGTTCGAGGATAATCTCGCCTTCGGCTTTGATGCTAGCCCCGCGATTTGGTGTCAAGTGCGTGCCGCGAGTCCGGCTGCGGGACGTATCGGCCGCACGGCAGGGCGCGATGGCCCGGGACAGCCCGGGCCGCGCGCCGTCCTGCTGGACAATTCGCGGGCGCTGTTCGGTTTCGCGCTGGTTTAGGGCCGCAGCAGCGTCAGCGCGCCCTGCCACAGCGCGCGTACCAGATCGCCGGCCGGTTCAGCACGCGCCAGCATCGCCGACTGGCCGGCCCAGGCCTGCATCCGCTGGATATCGCCGGCTTTCCCGGCGGCGTCGCGCATCGCTTGAGTCAGCGCCCGTTGCACCGGATAGGGTGCCGGTACGATGGCCGCCGCCGCCCGGGTATAAGCCGTGGCGATACTGCGTCCCGTCCGCCCTGAAAACGCTCGTGTGACCGTCGTGCCCTCCGGCGGGGTGCGGGCCAGGGCGTCGGCCCAGGCGGGTGCCAGCCTGGCTTCGGGCGTGCGCAGGAATCCTGTGCCGATCTGGGCGGCGCTGGCGCCCAGCGTCAGCGCGGCGGCGACTCCGCGCGCGTCCGCGATACCGCCGGTTGCGACGACGGGCAGGTTCACCGCGTCAGCCACGGCGGGCACCAGCGCGAACAGACCGACCATGCCGGATTCGGCTTTGGCGGCGTCGAAACAGCCGCGATGACCGCCCGCCTCCATCCCCTGGGCCACGATAACATCGGCACCGGCTTCCTCGGCCGCGCGGGCCTCCGCTACGGTGGAGATGTTGGCCCACCAGGAGATACCCTTGGCCTTCAGGCGGCGGACGAAATCCGGCGGATACAAGCCCATGACCGATGAGACGATGGGGGGCGCGGCTGCCAGCAACGCCTCGCACTGCGCGGAGAAATCCGGCGGGGTGGCATCGGCGGCGCTTGCGGGAACAACGGGGCCCCATTGGGCCAGGAAGTCGCGCAATACCGCTTCATGGGCGGGGTCACGGTGCGCCGCCGGGTCCGGGATCCAAAGATTGAGCTGAAACGGGCCGTTGCTGGCGGAGCGGACCTCCGCCGCCCAGGCGGCGATGGCGGTGGGCTGCATCAGTAATGCGCCGCACGCCCCCAGGCCGCCAGCGTTCGCCACCGCGGCGGACAACGACGGTGGGCAGGCGCCGGCCATCGGCGCCAGCAGGATTGGAAGGCGCAGGCCGAAGCGTTGGCAGAAGCCCTCGGCGCGGTTCAATGGGGATGGCATGGATCACCGTTTCGGTATTTGGTGCCTGTTTAGCCTGACCGGGGCGTTGGCGGAAACCCATCGTGCGGATCGCTGCCTGCGATACCGTGTTCGCTGGCCGGGTGTGGCTTGGGAGAATGTTCGATGAACCGATCATGGATGGTGGCCCTGGCAGTGGTGCTACCTGGCTTGGCGCAGGCCCAACCGGTCGCGGAGACGCTGTTGCATTTGTCGGCCGACGGGTCGGTGCAGGCGGCGCCCGACCAGTTGGTGGCCGATCTGGTGGCGCAGGATACGTCGCCGATAGCGGCGGATGCCCAGCGGCGGGTGAATGCCCTGGTCGCGCAGGGGATGCAGGCGGCCCGCGCGGCGGCCGGCATCGATACGCGGGCGGTTGGGTATCAGGTGGCTCCGGCCGATGAAAAGCGGACCCAATGGCTGGCGCAACAAACGCTGGAGCTGCGCGGTTCCGATGGCCCGGCGCTGCTCGATTTGACGAACCGGCTTCAGCGGCTTGGATTTGTGACGGCGTCGCTGGATTGGCGGCTATCCCCCGCGCTGCGCCGACGGGCGTATGCCCGGGCAACGACGGCGGCGTTGCAGGCGCTGCAAGAGCAGGCGGCGTCGGCTGCCGCGACGCTGGGGTTGCATGTGGATCACCTGAAGGATGTCCAGTTGCAGCAGCAAATGGTGGGGGAGTTAAGGCCCGTGCTGTCGATGGCGGTGCGGATAGCCCCGCAGGCCACGGCCGCGCCGGAGGATGTGACCGCGCGGGTGTCCGCGGAGGTTGTGCTGCTGCGATGACGGGTTCGTTTTTGAACGGAACCAAAATAGTCAACGCTCGGCTGGGGCTGTGGCGGAATGAACGAACCGCGCGATGGACGCCGGATGCGCGTCATTATCGTCGCGGGCGGTCCGTCGATCGGTTTGATCACACATTGGCTGAAAATCCCTCGTTCCGATCCCCGGGGTCCCGCATCCCGGTGTCATGGCTGACCCCGTGACAGGGCAGAAAGGAATCCGGTTCGATCGATTGAGGTCTTCCCGATAGGGGCCGGCCGATGTCCCGCGGAGCCGCGCAAAGCTGGAAAGTCAGCTTGCGGGGCTCATTCCGGCGTGACGGGGTGCCAACTGAGTAGTTGCCGAGGCTTCCACTCCCGGTTGCGCTATGGGCATGGCGCGCATCGGGAGATCGTGCCCGTGGTGCGTTCCGGGGCGGGCCTGGTTCTGCCCATTCCGGTTTTGGGCCCCGTCGTGATCCCGGGGTATTTGGCGGCAACCGCGTTCCCGGCGATCGCGGGCGCCGTCGTCACCGGCGGCCAGAGCGCCGCGCTGTATGGTACAGGCATCCCCAAGGACAGTGTGATCAGGCACGAAACCGCTTTCCAGGCCGACGGGTTCGCGGTGATGGCGTATGGCAGAGTGGACGACATGGTGCGGGCGAAGGCGATCCTGAGTCGCTCCAACCCGTAATCGCTCGACCCGCACAGCGGCAAACCTGCCATTCCCCCAGCCGCCTGAAGCCGGCGATCCCGCGGGCGGTGCTTTATGACCGGCCGGGGGCTTACCGGGGGTTCGCGGTTGCCGACACCCCGGTGGCCAGGTGGATCGCGCGGATCAGATCCGCCTCCAGGAAGGGCTTTTGCAGCACCGGCATGCCTTCGATGTCCCCGGTCGGTGCGCCGGTCATGAACACACACGGAATCGGGCCGTCCCGGGCGATTCTTTGCATCGCGGAGATGCCATTCCCCTGCGCCAGGTATTGATCGACGATCATCAGGCCCGGCCGGTGTACGGCAGCGAGGGCAACCGCGTCATCCTCGGTCGTGGCTACCGCGCAGACGGTGAAGCCCTCCTCGGCCAGCATCTCGGACAGCAGCACAGCGATCAAGGCGTCGTCTTCAACCACCAGAATAGACAATGCGGCCATGGCGCTTTCCCTTCGACTGATCGGAACACTGTCTTGTCATACCATATCGCGGAGGGCCATCCCCGGGCGGCATGAAATCCCGCCGCTGCCGCGATAAGGGCCTGTTGCGGCTGAATCAGCTTGTTACGCTGCCGCTGTACAGTATCGTAAATTACTTATCTGTTCGTCTGTGGCCATTAAACAGCGGTCATAATAGTGCTGAAAACCAACGATCAGTCTAATTTTATTCAGCCATCCGCCCTCGATTTGGTCAACTGGTTCGCCCTCGCACGAAAATGTTTCAGCCGGCATCCGGCCGTCAGGCGCAACGGGCTGATTTGCTTCTGCTGTGATCGTCCGAAAACTTATCGAGCATGCCAAACAGCCTGCCGAACCGGATCGATACTGGCCTTTCCGCGCCGGCCCGCGCTGCCCGTCGAAAGCGGTATGGCGTTCATTCTGGTTCAACACCTCGATGCCACCCATCAAAGCATGCTGGTCGATCTACCGGCCGATCATACGGCAATGGCTGTGATGCAGGCGACCAGCGGGCTGCCGATCGAAGCCGATCACTTCTACGTCATTCCGCCCGGGACCTGTTGTCCGTTGCCGTCGGCGTGCCGATCCATCGCAGCCGCGGGGCGGGCAAGGCTCACACTTGCGGTTCGATTTCCCGTTGCAATCGCAGGCTGCCGCATAAGGGCCGCACGCAGCCTGGTCATCGCGCAGGATCCTCAAGAAGCTGATTACGACGGCATGCCGTGCAGCGCGATCGCCGCCGGGTGCATGGATTTCGTTTTGAAATCGGTTGCAATCCCCGACGCCCTGCGGTGGCTGACCGGCAATCAACACGGCGATGCGCCCGGGAACCGGCTGATGGAGAGTATCGAACTGCTTCGCGAACGGACATCGCACAACTTCACAATTTACAAATATGACACGCTGCTACACCGAATCGAACGTCGGGTCGGCATGACGGCTATCGGGGCCACAGGATGCAGCGAACCAACCGGCCGGATTGAGGGATCGGGAGCCGCGGGTGACGGACATGATTCTGGCCGGGTACGGCAGTTAAAGCAGCGCCTCCGCTCCCGGCATCAGCCGCCGCACCGTGGAGAAGCACAGTGCGGCGATCATGCACAAGACGGGGATGCGGTGGCTGCCGGCTTTGGCGCGGCTGGCGCTGGCGGCGGAGGCAGTCATGCCGATCGAATCGGATCATTCGCCCCGGGCGTATGGCGGTGCTATCGCTGGCCGTATGATCGTCCGTCCTCGCCCCAACACGTTCGGCCTGCTGTTCGCCATGCGCGGGTCCATCGTCCCGCACATCGCCCTGCGCGTCCTGGTCGTCGCCGCGGTGTCGGCGGCGATCGGGGCCGCCCACTATGTTCGCCCCGGCCTGGTGCCCGAACTGCCGGCGACCCCGTTCACCCTGTTGGGCCTGGGTCTGTCGATCTTCCTGGGGTTCCGCAACAGCGCCTGTTACGATCGCTGGTGGGAAGCCCGAAAGCAATGGGGTCAGCTCGTCACCGAGGCTCGGTGTCTTTCCCGGGAGGTTTCGGCGCTGCTGCCGGCGGATGAACTGGCCCGTCAGGTGATCACCCGCCGGATCATCGGCTTTGCCCATGCCCTGGCGGCGCGGCTGCGCGGGCTGGACGCCGCTACGGCGGCCCGGCCATGGCTGCCGGCGGACGAAGCCATGCCGCCGGGAAGCCGGATCAACCCGCCGGATGCGATCCTGCGTGCGATTACCGCGGATCTGGGAAGCTGCCTGCGGCGCGGGACGATCGGCGAGATAGGTTTCGCCACGCTGGAGGCCCGGGTCGCCGGCCTGAGCGCGGTTCAGGCCGCTTGCGAACGCATCAGGACAACGCCGACGCCGTTTGCCTACAGCCTGCTGCTGCACCGCACCGCGTGGCTGTTCTGCCTGCTGGTCCCATTTGCCCTGGTCGGTTCGGCCGGCGCTGCCGCCCCGTTGGCCGCCGCCATCCTGGCCTATGCGTTCTTCGGCCTGGATGCGCTGGGTGACGAGTTGGAGGAACCGTTCGCGCTGCTGCCGAACACCCTGCCGCTGAACGCCCTGGTGCGCATCATCGAGATCGAATTGCGCGAAAGCATGGGCGAAACCGCGCTGCCGCCGCTGCTGGAACCAGTCGACTCGCTGCTTCAATGAGAGACCCTGGCGGCAGGCGGTGCGGCTGACTACAAGGACTGTCCTGGTCAACGCTGGAGGTGCGGGATGCGTATAAGCCGGACACTCGGAGTCGCGGTCTGGCTGCTGGCTGGTTGCGCCGGCGGGCATGCCCAGCAAGCCGAACCGGCCGCCGCGGTGCGGACCTATGCAACCGCGGTGCGGACCTATGCAATCTCCATGCTGGGCACGCCGTCGCTGCCACCCGATTTCAAGTTTTTCCCGTTCGTCAATCCCGACGCCCCCAAGGGCGGCGAGGCTGTCATGGCCGGCATCGGCACGTTCGACAGCTTCAACCCGTTCATTGTCCGGGGATCGCCCGCGTCGGATGTTCTGCGCGTATGGGACACGCTGATGAAGGTCGATGCCGACGAGGCAGACACCGAATACGGCCTGCTGGCCCAGACGGTCGAACTGCCGGCAGACCGCATGGGCGTGGCGTTCGAACTGCGGCCCGAAGCGCGGTTCAACGACGGCACTCCGGTCACCGCCGAGGATGTCGCCTGGACGTTCGAGACCCTGCGGGACAAGGGACGCCCATTCTACCGGCAATACTACGCCGACGTGGCATCGGTGACCGTGGAAGGACCTCGCCGCGTGGTGTTTCATTTCAAAACGAACACCAACCGGGAGTTGCCGTTAATTCTGGGTCAGATGCCCGTGCTGCCGAAGCATTGGTGGGTCGGGCGGGAATTCGACAAGCCGCTGACCGATCCGCCGCTGGGCTCCGGCCCCTACCGCGTCGGAAAATTCGAATTCGGCCGTACGCTGACGATGGAGCGCGTGCCGGATGTCTGGTCGAAGGACCTGCCGGTGATGCGCGGTCTGAACAATTTCGATAAGCTGCGGACTGAATATTTCCGCGACGGGACGGTGGCGCTGGAAGCCTTCAAAGCCGGGCAGATCGACTTCCGGGAAGAGAATATCGCCAAGGACTGGGCCACCGCCTATAATTTCCCGGCGGTCGAGAAAGGGCTGGTGAAGAAGGAACTGCTGCCTCATCACATGCCCACGGGCATGCAGGGCTACGCGATGAACACCCGCCGGGCGCTTTTCAAGGATGTGCGGGTGCGGCATGCACTGGCGCTGGCATTTGATTTTGAGTGGGCGAACGCCAACCTGTTCTACGGCGCCTATACCCGCACCAAAAGCTATTTCAGCAACAGCGACCTCGCCTCCAGCGGCATTCCGCGGGGCGACGAACTGGCGCTGCTGAATACATATCGCGACCAACTGCCCCCCGAGTTGTTCACCACGCCGTTCCAACTGCCCGTCACGGATGGGTCCGGCAACAATCGCCAGGGACTGCGTGCCGCGCTGACCCTGTTGGAGCAGGCCGGATGGAAAGTGCATGACCACAAGCTGGTCGATGCGAACGGCCAGCCGTTCACCTTCGAAATTCTGCTGGACCAACCGGCGTTCGAACGTGTGTCGCTGCCCTATGTGCAGTGGCTGTCGCGGCTGGGTATCGAGGCCAGGGTCAGGACCGTCGATCCGGCGCAGTTCCAGCGGCTGACCGATACATACGACTACGACATGATCGTCGATTCGATCGGCGAGACCGACAGTCCGGGTAACGAACAAACCGGCTACTGGACCTGTGGCAGCGTGAAGCCGGAGGGCGGCTACAATATGATGGGGGTTTGCAGCCCGGTCATCGACGACCTCGTCCACCATATCCTGACCGCGCCGGATCGCGCGCACCTGGTGACCGCGACGCGGGCGCTGGACCGCGTTCTGCTGGCTGGCTGGTACGTAGTGCCGCAATGGTATCTGCAATCGGTGCGCGTCGCATACTGGGACCGCTTCGGCCGGCCGGACAAGCCCGTGCGCACCGGGCTTGCGTTCGACAGTTGGTGGCTGGACCCGGTCAAAGCCGCCGCCAACGACGCCGCTCGGCGGAACGGCCCATGACGCCCCCCGGCGGGCCGATCTGATGGCAGCGTATCTTCTTCGCCGCCTGTTGTTGATCATCCCGACGCTGTTCGGGATCATCGCCATCAACTTCGCCGTGGTGCAGATGGCGCCCGGCGGCCCGGTGGAGCAGATGATCGCCGAATTGAAGGGCGGCGGCGGCGTGACCGGGCGCATCACCGGGGCCGGTGCGGCCGAAGCGATGCCGGCCGGCGACGGGTCCTATCGCGGCGCGCGGGGCCTGGATCCGCACGTCGTCGCCGACATCAAGCGGATGTTCGGCTTCGACAAGCCGCCGCTGGAGCGGTTCGGGCTGATGCTGCGCGACTATATGCGGTTCGACCTGGGGCGCAGCTTCTTTCGCGACGAGTCGGTGCTGCAACTGATCAAAGAGAAAATGCCGGTCTCCATCTCGTTGGGTCTGTGGTCAACGCTGCTGGTGTATTTCGTTTCGATTCCCCTGGGGATCGCCAAGGCGGTGCGTGACGGCAGCCGTTTCGATGTCGTCAGCAGCGCCGCTGTCCTGATCGGCTATGCGGTACCGGGGTTTCTGTTCGCCATCCTGCTGGTGGTGCTGTTTGCGGGGGGCAGTTTCGTGCAGTGGTTCCCGCTGCGGGGACTGCACAGCTCTGGCATCGAGACCTGGAGCTTTCCGGCCCGCGCCGGGGACTATCTGTGGCACATCGTATTGCCGACCATCGCCCTGGTCGTTGGCGGTTTCGCTGGACTGACCGTTCTGACCAAGAACTGTTTCCTGGAGGAAATCCGCAAGCAGTACGTGGTGACAGCCCGCGCCAAGGGGGCCAGCGAGCAGCGGATTCTGTATCGCCATGTATTCCGCAACGCGATGCTGCTGATTGTCGCCGGATTCCCTTCAGCGTTCATCAGTATCCTGTTCTCCTCGGCCTTGCTGGTGGAGATCATTTTCTCGCTGGATGGCCTGGGCCTGCTGGGTTTCGAATCAGCGATCAGGCGCGATTATCCGGTGATGTTCGGCACGCTGTATATGTTCACCCTGCTGGGTTTGCTGATGCAGATCGTGGGTGACCTGCTGTACACCGTGGTTGATCCTCGCATCGATTTCGAGGCGAGGCAGTAATGTATATCTCGCCATTGAACCGCCGGCGCTGGGCGATCTTTCGCGCGCATCGGCGGGGCTACTGGTCGCTGTGGATTTTCCTGACGCTGTTCACCGCCAGCTTGTTCGCGGAACTGCTCGCCAACGACCGCCCGTTGCTGATCCGTTTCGACGGCCATTGGTATGTCCCGGTGCTGCGGGACTACAGCGAGGACGAATTCGGGGCCGATTTCCTGCCCACCGATGCGGACTACACCGACCCCGACGTGCAGGCCGCGATCGACGCCCGGGGCTGGATGATCTGGCCGCCGGTTCGTTACTCCTACGACTCGCTGGTCAAGCGGTTGCCGACGCCCGCGCCGTCGGCGCCGGACCGCCGCAACCTGTTGGGCACCGACGATCAGGCGCGCGACGTGCTGGCCCGGGTGATCTACGGATTCCGCCTGTCGGTGCTGTTCGGATTTACCCTGACGGCGATTTCCTCCGTCATCGGCATCGCCGCCGGCGCCATCCAGGGGTTCCGTGGCGGTCTGGTGGATTTGCTGTTCCAGCGGTTCATCGAGATATGGTCCGGGATGCCGCAACTGTATCTGCTGATTATCCTGGGCAGCATCATTACCCCGACCTTCTGGATATTGTTGATCTTCCTGCTGCTGTTCAGTTGGATGAACCTGACCGGGGTCGTCCGAGCAGAATTCCTGCGTGGTAGGAATTTGGATTATGTGCGCGCGGCCACCGCGCTGGGCGTGTCCGACACGGCGGTGATGTGGCGGCATATTCTTCCCAATGCCATGGTCGCCACGCTGACGTTTCTGCCGTTCACCCTGTCCGGGTCGGTCACCATCCTCGCCAGCCTGGATTTCCTGGGGTTCGGCTTGCCGCCCGGTTCGCCCTCATTGGGAGAGCTGGTATCGCAGGGCAAGAACAACCTGCAGGCGCCGTGGCTGGGGATCACCGCGTTCGTGGTGCTGGGCGGGCTGCTGACGCTGCTGGTGTTCGTGGGCGAAGCGGTGCGCGACGCGTTCGATCCGCGCAAGACGCCGCACGTATGACCCTGGTGTCGGTCAACGACCTGACCGTCCGCTTCGGCGATCACGTCGTGGTCAACCGGGTCGGCTTCACGCTGGACCGGGGCGAGACGCTGGCGCTGGTCGGCGAAAGCGGCTCTGGCAAGTCGATGAGCGCATTGTCGTTGCTGCAATTGTTGCCGCCCGGTGCGGCCAGCAGCGGGCAGATCTCGATCGACGGCCAGACTGTCATCGGCGCGCCGGACCGGATGCTGCGGCGCCTGCGCGGCGGGACCGCCGGCATGGTGTTCCAGGAACCGATGACCAGCCTGAACCCGGTAACCCGGATAGGCAAACAGATCGCCGAGGCGATCCAACTCCACCGGCCGATGCGGCCGGATGCGGTGCGGGACCGCGTGGTCGCGTTGCTGAACGAAGTGGGGTTTCCGGATGCGGCGAACCGCCTGGATGCATTGCCGCATCAGCTCTCCGGCGGCCAGCGGCAGCGTGTGATGATCGCCATGGCGCTCGCCAACGATCCCGCCCTGCTGATCGCGGATGAGCCAACCACGGCCCTGGACGTCACCATCCAGGCCCAGATCCTGAAGCTGCTCGCCGCCGCAAAGGCGGCCCGGGGGTTGGCACTGCTGCTGATCAGCCATGATCTGGCGATCGTACGGCGGTACGCGGACCGGGTGTGCGTGATGAAGGACGCTGAAATCGTGGAATCCGGTACGGTGGCGGAGGTGTTCGATGCGCCTCGGCATCCCTACACGCGGATGCTGCTGGGCGCCGAACCGCGGGGCCGGCCGTTGCCGCAGCCGCCGGATGCCGGGACCGTGATGCAGGCAACGGATGTGCGGGTGCATTTCCCGATCCGTCAGGGCGTGCTGCGCCGGACCGTGGGGTACGTCAAAGCCGTGGACGGCGTGGATGTGGTCGTTCGCGAGGGCGAAACGGTTGGGCTGGTGGGCGAGAGCGGGTCTGGCAAGTCCACGATGGGCTACGCGCTGCTGCGGCTGGTGCGGGCCCAAGGCCGCATCCGGTTTGGCGGCAGGGACCTGTCCGAACTGGACAAACAGGCGTTGCGCCGGTTGCGGGCCGATATGCAGATTGTCTTCCAAGACCCGTTCGGCAGCCTGTCACCCCGCCTGACGATCACCGAGATCGTCGCCGAGGGCCTGACGGTGCATGAACCCGCCTTGTCGCGCGCGCAGCGCGGCCTGCGGGCGGCGGAGGCGTTGGAGGAGGTCGGACTGGCGGGCGATATCGGCGACCGCTATCCGCACGAATTCAGCGGCGGCCAGCGCCAGCGTATCGCCATTGCTCGGGCCATCGTGCTGAAACCGCGATTCGTGGTGCTGGATGAGCCAACCAGCGCCCTGGACATGTCGGTGCAGGCGCAGATCGTCGATCTGCTGCAAAAGCTGCAAGCCGATCACAGGCTGGGTTACCTGTTCATCAGCCACGATCTGCGGGTGGTGCGGGCGCTGGCCCACCGGGTCGTGGTGATGCGCCAGGGCCGCGTGGTGGAGGAAGGCCCAGCCGAGGAGGTGTTCGCCCGGCCACGGCAGGACTACACGCGGGCGCTGATGGCCGCGGCCTTCCGGCTGGATGCCGATGATACCGGGTCCACGGGGCTGTAGAGGCCCGCGGCGGTCAGAGAATCCCGGATCGCAGCCATTCAGGCGGCGGCAACGCGGCGAGATCGACCCCATGATGCTTCAGCATCGTCTCGGCGAACCGCGCCCAGTCGGCCATGGCGACGATCCGGTGGAGGGAGAACAGATAGTTTGGAAAACCCGCCAGCCGATCCGCGATCGAGCGGTAAACGACGATGCCGTCCATGCCGAACCGGCCCAGTTCCGCATAGGCATTCTTTACCCGGACTGTTCCGCGTTCCCGGGATATTTCGAAAAATACCCCGGTCCGCGCATCAGGCAGTCCCCGGCACAGCCCGACCTGCCCGTCGCACATCGGCCAACAGGCGGGGGGATAGAGGTCGGAGCCGCTGGCACAGCCCACTTCGCCCGCCAGTGGCTTGTCGCGATCTGACCAGCCCATTGCGTTTCCCTTATCGAAGCCCGGCAGGCGCCCGGGTTATGCCGATGACCGGTCCCACGGAACGCTGATCCCGACGGGATCGCCAGGAACCTTTCGGTGACGGGCATTCACTCTTTTCGGCACCGGTCGGCGTCCTGTCCGGTGGCATGACAACCGCATCCGGTACGCGCTATCCTGGCCGCTTGCGGAAGGTATGAGCCTCGATGATCGACGGCAACGATGCGCGAACGGCCGGCCCGTGCGAATCATAGGATTGGCGGGATGGAGCGGGGCGGGAAAGACGACCCTGCTGAGGGGGCTGATTCCGGAACTCATCGGGCGTGGTTTCCGCGTTTCGACCATCAAACACGCACACCACGCATTCGATATCGACCGGCCAGGCAAGGATTCCTGGCACCATCGCGAGGCAGGGGCCACTGAGGTGCTGGTTGCCTCCGGCGTTCGCTGGGCTCTGATGCATGAACTGCGAGGGGACGCGGAACCGGACTTGCCGGCGCTGCTGAACCGGCTGAGTCCGGTCGATTTCGTGCTGATCGAAGGCTTCAAGCGCACGATGCACCCGAAGATCGAGGTCTATCGGGCGGCGAACGGCAAGCCGTTGCTCCATCCAGGGGACGAGTCGGTCGTGGCGGTCGCGTCCGATACGGCCCTCCCGGGCGCGGCCATCCCGGTTCTGGCTCTGGACGATTTCAGCGCCCTCGCGAATATGGTTGAGCTTCGGGCAACGGCGGCCGGTCACAGACCGGGGTAGGTACTCGCCAGCCGCTGTGCTTCTGCCAGGTCCTCAGCCGTATTGACATTGAAGAACGGGTCCACCGGATCGGTTCCCCACTCCGCGATGGCGCGGGAATACCGGTCGGTGAAGCGGCTGACCTTTCTTACGTTCTGTTCGATGATCGCCTGACGCAGCGCGGGTGCCAGGGTCACCGGCCATAAGGCGGCGACCGGGTGGGTCCGGCCCGCCGAAGCCGCACAGGCCAGGACCGCATTGTCGCGGCTGCGTGCGGCGTGCAGGCGTTCGGCCAGGTCGGCTGGCAGAAACGGGGTGTCGCAAGGGACAGTAACGACCCATTCGGTGCCGCTGCCCTCCGCCGCTGCCCATTCCAGTGCGGCCAGTATCCCGGCGAGCGGTCCGGGGTGGTCTGGCAGGCTGTCGGCGATCACGGTCAATCCCAATCCGGCAAACAGGCCGGGATCGCCGTTGGTGTTCAAAACTATGCGACCGACCCCGGGCGACAGACGGGCGATCAGCCGCGTCAGCACAGTGCTGCCCCCGATATCCAGCATGGCTTTGTTCGCGCCGGCCAAGCGTCTGGCGAGGCCACCCGCCAGGATCGCGCCGATGGCCAGGGGCCAGGTCACCGCACCGGCATCACTCTTTGTGCAGCCGCAGATTGCGTTGCACCGAGGCGGTGCGGGTACACCAGCCGCGCCGCCAGTCGTCATAGCGCATGGTGCCGGATGGATGCGGGTTGTCCGCCAGGGCCTTGCCCTCCGCCGCTGCCAGATAACCTTCGTCGTCCTGGCCGTGGCCCTCGCCCAATTTGACCGGACGGCGGCTTTCCTCGGTGCGGATGCGCCAGCCACGCCGCCAGTCGTCGTAGCGCAAGGTGCCCGACGGATAGGGGTTGGCGGATACGGCTTTGCCCGCGTCAGCGGCCAGGTAGCCCTCATCCTCCTCTTTATGAGGGTTCAACGTGGTCGCATCGCTCATTCCGGCCCTCCTGCTCGTCCGCCTTGGCGGCGTTTAGCCGATCTTCACCGCAGGTGTGAAATAGACGCAAGCGGGACACCCGGGGCGCGGTCGTGTCGCACCACAAACGTATGGGCGGCATCGCTGGTCGTGGCACGCGGTTTGCTGGGCAGCTGATATCTTCCATAACGAGGTGCAGCCAATGGATATCGGCGTTTTCATCCCCATCAACAACAACGGTTGGATTATCTCGGCGGCGTCGCCGCAATACATGCCGAGTTTCGAGATGAACCGGCAGGTCGTGCTGAAAGCCGAGGCATATGGCATGGAATTCGCCCTTTCCATGATCAAACTGCACGGCTTCGGCGGCAAGACGGAGTTCTGGGATCACGGGTTGGAAAGCTTCACCCTGATGGCCGGTCTCGCCGCTGTCACCACCCGGATCAAGCTGTATGCCTCCACGGCGGTGCTGACGATTCCGCCAGCGATCGTCGCCCGCATGGCTTCGACGATTTCCGACATTTCCGGCGGCCGGTTCGGCGTCAACATCGTTTCCGGCTGGCACAAGATCGAATACAGCCAGATGGGGCTGTGGCCGGGCGACGATTATTTCGCCAAGCGCTACGATTACAGCACGGAATACGTCACGGTGATGAAGGACCTGTGGGAAGCTGGCCATTCCGACTTCAAGGGCGAATTCTTCCAGATGGACGACTGCCGCCTTAGCCCGCCGCCCGTCAGCCCGGTGAAGCTGGTCGCCGCCGGCCAAAGCGATCGGGGCATGGAATTCGCGGCCCGGTACTGCGATTTCAACTTCGCATTGGGCGAGGGGGTGAACGAACCCACCAAGGCGGCCGGCGTCCCCGCCCGCATGCTGGCCCACGCCGCCAAGGCCGGCCGCGATGTCGGCAGCTATATGCTGTACATGATTATCGCCGACGAGACCGACGAAGCGGCAATGGCGAAATGGGATGCCTATAATGCAGGCGCCGACCAGGACGCCCTGGCCCATATGCTCGGGAAGGCGGCGGAGGACACCGCACCGTCCGAGACTTCCATGGCCACGGCATTCCTGCGATCACCCTCGCCGATCAATTTCAGCATGGGCACGCTGGTCGGGTCCTATGCCAAGGTGGCCGCGATGCTGGATGAGGCGGCGACGATGCCGGGCGTCAAGGGGATCATGTTGACTTTCGACGATTTCCTGGTGGGAATGGACGCATATGGCACCCGGATTCAACCGCTGATGAAGTGCCGCCAGCATGCGATGGCCGAGGCTTGAACGATGTCCGATATCTATGAAAAACGCGGTTACGGCGCCGGGGCGCTGGGGTTCGGCGCCAAGCCGGCTGTGATCGTGGTGGACTTCCAGCGTGGCTTCACGGAGCCCGCCTTCCCGATGGGGGGCGGGCCGATGGTCGATGCGGCTGTGAACCATACCGTGCCGCTGATCCAGGCCGCCAAACGCGCCGGATTGCCGGTGATCGCCTGCGTCAACGGCTATGACAGCCCGCGCGCGGCGCCGCACTGGAAGGTGCCCCCGGTGCTGGACCTGCTGGCCGGGACAGACCAGGTGGAGCTGGACCCGCGCATCGCCGCCGCGTCGCCCGACGTGGTGCTGATGAAGTCGGCGCCGTCGTTGTTCTTCGGGACCTCCGCCGCCGCGATCCTGACGCGGGAGCGTGTGGATACAGTCATCGTGACGGGATGCATTACCTCCGGTTGCGTGCGCGCCAGCGTGATCGATGCGTTTTCGCTGGGGTTTCGGGTGATGGTGGCGCGCGATTGCGTCGGCGATCACGACCAGGCGGCGCACGATCAGAACCTGAAAGATGTCGAACGCCGCTATGCCGATGTCATCGACAGCGCCGATGCCATCGCCGCGATCGAGGACTGGCGCATCCGCAACGACCGAAGCTGAGAGCCTGCGGGCGAAACGGGTGGGTTAAGGGTGGGTGGCGATATACAGCCATTCCATCGGCAGCAGCCCGTATTCGACCTCTTGCGGCTGCGTCATGCGGAAGGTTTCGACCTGAAATCCGGCCCCGGTCAGCCGATCGGCGAAGTCCAGCCCATAGAAACGCTTGTGATCCGGGGCGTTGAAGTGGGCATTCCGGGCGACGGGGCTGGTTACGTCCGGGTTTTCATACGTCGCTTCCCGGGTCGGGTTGACCGGGACGGTCAGGACCGCGACCCCGCCGGGGACCAGGACGCGGAACAACTCCCGCATCGCGCGCCGGTCGTCCGGGATGTGTTCCAGCACATGGTTCGCCATCACCAGGTCGTATGTGGCGTCCGCCATCGGCAGTTTGGTGATATCGACCTGGTGAGTCACCCCGGTTTGCAGCAAATCCGCCGTTTCATATTTCGGGTTGCGCGACAGCACCCGCCGCAGCGCCTTTTCCGGGGCGAAGTGCAGGATCCGCTTGCCGTCCAGCCGGTTGCCGCCGTCTTGCGTTGCCCACAGCCATAGCAGGCGGTGTCTCTCCCGGCTGCCGCACGACGGGCATCTGGCGTCCCAGCGCGGCGGATGGCCGACGTCGAGTAACACGCCGCGATAGCCGCAGATCGGGCAGACCCGCGGCAGGCGGCCGGCGGAGAACTGGCTTCGGTCCCGCAGCCACGCGGCCAGCTTCCGCCGAGCGACGGTCAGGTCGCTTGCCGCGGCCTTGCCAGCCTTCTGGTCCTGTACAGTCGTCATCCACGGCATCCGTTCAGGCTGACCCCGCTTGCCCGCATAAGTCCGGCGAAACAGGGGAGAAGTCATTGCTGCAACCGCGGGCACCTAGTCGGGCGGCATACAGAAAGTCAATCGCCATCGCCGAACCGCGTCCCTTTCGTTCAGGCGCGGAATGTGTTTCGGTTGACCCCAAGAAGCCACGCCGGGGACCGTCACCAGAATGCAGACCTATGACTATATCGTTGTCGGCGCCGGATCGGCCGGCGCGGTCGTGGCCAACCGCCTGTCGGCCAACCCGAACAACACAGTGCTGCTGCTGGAAGCCGGCCCGGCCAGCCATCCGTGGTCCCGAGTCCCCATCGGGTTCGCCAAGCTGATCAATAACCCCGCCGCCAACTGGCTGTACAGCGCCGAACCTGAACCGGCCACCAACGGCCGCGCGATCCCGGTGCCGCGCGGCAAGATGCTCGGTGGGTCCAGCTCTATCAACGGGTTGGCGTTCGTGCGCGGGCAGGCACAAGACTTCGACACCTGGGCGCAAATGGGCAACCAGGGATGGAGCTACGAAGACGTCTTGCCGTTCTTCAAACGCATGGAGCGGTACGAGGGCGGCGGCGATGACGCCTTCCGCGGCCGCGAAGGCCCGTTGCGCGTCACCAACCCCGAACCCACCGAACTGTGCGCCGCGCTGATCGCGGCCGCCGAACAGGTCGGCATCCGGCATAATCCCGACTACAACGGCGCCCGGCAGGACGGCATCGCCATGAGCCAGGCGACCATCTTCCGCGGCCGCCGCATGAGCACCGCTGCCTGTTACCTGACCCCGATCCGCAAGCGCCCCAACCTGCATATTCAATCCGATGCGCTGACCTTGGGCGTGACGCTGGACGGCACGCGCTGCACCGGCGTTCGGTATCGCCTCGGCGCCACCGTTTACGAAGCCCGGGCGGGGCGGGAGGTGGTGATCAGCGCCGGTTCGGTTAACTCCCCCCAGTTGCTGGAGTTGTCGGGCATCGGGCAGCCCGACCGGCTGGCGGGGTTGGGGATACCGGTGCGGCACGCGCTGCCGGGCGTGGGAGAGAACCTGCGCGACCACTATGCGCCGCGCACCCGTTGGCTGGTGGGCGCGAAGGGCCTGACGTACAACGACAAGGGGCGCGGCCCGGGGCTGGTTGGGCAGGCGCTGCGGTATGGGCTGACCGGCAAGGGCATGCTGGGGATGGTGGCCGCGCCGTTGCGCGCGTTTGTCCGGTCGCGGGATGGGCTGGAGGCGCCGGATTTGCTGCTGGGCTGGGTGCCGATGCTGACCGAACCCGGGCCGAAGGGGCCGGTTCTGTCCCGCGAGTCCGGCATGACCTGCTATGCGCATCCGATGCGGCCGGAGAGTAAGGGCCACATCCATATTGTGTCGGCCGATCCCGGGCGCGCGCCGGCGATCCATTTCAACTTCCTGTCCTCCCCGGTTGATGCCGAACTGACGGTGGCGGCGATCCGCATCGCGAGGCGGGTGATGAATGCGCCGGCGATGGCGCCGTTCAAGCTGACGGAGACGGCGCCGGGGGTGGCGCTGACCACCGACGATGAGATCCTGGACTGGGTGCGGCGCGCGGCGGAGACGACGTATCACCCGGTTGGGACGTGCAAGATGGGGTCCGATCCGATGGCGGTGGTGGATGCCAGGTTGCGGGTGCGGGGGATACAGGGGCTGCGGGTGGCGGATGCGTCTGTGATGCCGACTCTGACCTCGGGGAACACGAATGCGCCGTCGATCATGATCGGGGAGAAGGCGGCGGATATGGTTTTGGGGGATGGGGCCTAGCAAATGGAATCGGACCGTACATTGTCGTGGCGGAGTAGCGCCGCATCGGCGAGCGACCGCGGATCATGCGCTTCAACGTCTACACAAACGCCGTTTTCGCGGGATATCAGAAGATGCCACACCGACACGTCGTCGCCCCTTTCAGAGACGTTAACATTCAAATGGCCCGCCCGCACTCATTAGAATGCTTGCCAATGTGTTACGCTCATCGGTGGAGTATTCATCACAATTCACTTTAATGCATATTCAGCGTCTTACCATTTATAGTGTTGGTACGTAGGCTGAAGGCCCATCGCTGCATTCGAATTGCCAGCAGGTAGACACTACCCCCGTGCCGGCCTCGCCTTCAATGTGCAATGCAATAGCGCATGTTGTCATCCCGGGAGGGGGCGACCCGATGAAGTATATTCTCTGCCAAGTACAGATATCTGCGGGGTTTGCAGATATCACCCGGAGCGCTGGCACCCCGTCGATCCTTATAGACACTGTAACATCTGCCGACTCCCCAGGTAACCATATCCAACAGGATGCGGTATAGGTGCGGCCCGATTGAACTTCTATTCCTTGCCACGCTCCAGAATTAGTGTTGGAGGGTGGGTCAAGCTTCCAGTGTACCGTTGTCGCTTGGTCGAAAATCATCCGATCAAAGTCACCTCCTGGCCAAAGCAGGCCCGGCTCAGGTGATGCATGACTAAACCCGCGAAATGTCTGCGACGCAGGCAAGAGGTTCGTTGCCTTCTTCCAATTAGGCCTGGAAAGCCGAATATTTTCTGGCGCAAGCGTACTAAGGACCTGATCCACATTGATCGAAAAGTCGGAGTGAGAAGCTGGGATTTCGCTGCCAAAAATATTAGTATAATTAATTCCAGAAGCTCGGGCTACAAATGCGTAAGCATCCGTGCCGGCGGTGGGATGAAACAGTTCTACCATTCGGCCGATGTTTCTGCCCATAGCGATGTGTGTGAGTCCCATGCCGTGAGGTCCGACGATGACTTCGGCCCCTCGGAACAAGCCTATTTGCTCCTCTATCGGAATATTCCGAAGCTGTACAGAAATAAATCCATGTTTTTGAAGTGCGTCGATCAAAGCCCCCTCGTTAGCGATCCTCCTGCGGTCAGCATCTCCCCGCGAAATATAGAGCCGCTTAACGGCACTCACAGGTGCGGGTATTTTATCAACTGTGCGCGCTAGTGCAGCCAGCGAAGCTGGGTGGGCCATTTGTGCCGGGTGAGAAAGAAGCTCCTTCTGATCCGAGAACCATGCGCAATGGCCCGTTGGTCGCACAAATAGCTTTTCAGCTGGAAAAATGAAACTCGAAATCTCCAGGCCCAAGGTATCCGCGAGGGCGTGAGCGACCAGTTCTTGGTAGCGGCCCGGAATTCCGCCAAATACAAACGTATTTCCTTTCCCACCGAACGCGCTAACGTAATGATACACTCTCGAGATCGCATCGTACAAAAAATGACAGAAGTTAGAAAAATTGAACCGATCCTGAACGATAACAGCATTACCATCTATTGTAATGGTGTTGGCCCCAAGCATGCTTGTAAGCGTCAATCCACGCGGGCTCCCTGTTTCCCACAGACTTGTCAGGTCGCGGGACATGATTTGATATCGGAATGGATCTATGTAGGCCGTGGCATCCTGCGTCCTATAGACACGAAATGGAAACCGGGCTGGGCGCCGCATAAATCCGGCAATTTCGATTGGCCAACCCGCATCTGCCACTTCATTGGGGCACGACTCCAGAATCGTTGTCCGATCCAACTCGGTGTTGTCCCGCTCACGCAGAATAGTCGGTCCGATGTCAGGACAGAAGTGACTCGCTACCTCAGTTTTTAGATTCCACCCACTCGTGAAAAAACTTTGACCCTTAGATAAGTACCCACAAACCAACCCAAGTTCATCGGTTAGTTGGCGAAACCGAAAAGCACTTACGTCGGCGTAAGTTCCAACCCCGCTGGCGAATGCCCGAAAAAGTGAGCCAATATCTCCTGACGAAGGATCCGCA
>JAKBCJ010000309.1 GCA_021807975.1 Pseudomonadota bacterium
CCAGACCCGGCTGAACGATGTGGCGGGCGCGTTGCGGGCCGCCCCGGCGGAAGTGGCGGATCGGATCGCGGCGCTGCTGGAGGACCGCAAGAAGCTGCAGGCCCAGGTGGGTGAGTTGCAGAAGAAGCTGGCGACCGGGGGCGGTTCGGCGGCGGCCGAGGAGGTCAACGGGGTGATGCTGTCCGCCCGCAACCTGGGTGAGGTGCCGGCGAAGGATCTGAAGGGTCTGGCGGACGCGATCGGCAAGCAGCAGGGGTCGGGCGTGGTCGCGCTGGTCTCCACGGCCGAGGGCAAGGCGTCGATCGTGGTGGCCGTGTCGGCGGACCTGACGGGGCGGATCAGCGCGGTCGATCTGGTGCGCGCGGCGTCGGCGGCGGTGGGTGGCAAGGGGGGCGGCGGGCGGCCGGATCTGGCACAGGCTGGCGGGCCAGATGGCGACAAGGCGGATGAGGCTTTGGCGGCGGTGAAGGCGGCGCTGGGGTAAGATGACGCGGGTGTGGCGTTTTACCAGCCGAATGTGGTAAAGAGCATCCACTCTGGCGCCAATGTGGAACCATGCCCGTCAATCTCTCGATCAACAACGCCCCTGACGATGTAGTGGAACGGCTGCGACAGCGGGCGGAGCAAAACCATCGGTCGTTGCAGGGCGAATTGCTTGCGATCATTGAGGAAGCCGCCAAAGATGCCCCGCGGAAGGCCGCGGGCGACATTCTGGCGAAAGTGCGCGGATTAGGGATCCACACCACCGGCGATTCGACGGAGATCGTCCGATCCGCGCGCGATGCCCGGTAAAGTCGTCGATGCCTCCGCTTTGGCGGCGATTCTGTTCGGGGAACCCGAGGCCGAGTCCGTCGCTAGCCAGTTAGGCGACAGCAATCTTCGGGCACCTGTCTTGATCGAGTATGAACTGGCGAATGTCTGCCTCATCAAATGCAAGCGGAACCCGGAGCAGCGCGAGGCCCTGATCCGAGCGTTCGATTTGCGCCGGGAATTCGACCTCGAATACATGAACGTCGATCTCGACGGCACGCTGCTTTTGGCCGCCCAAACCGGGCTTACGGTCTATGACGCCAGTTACCTCTGGCTCGCCCAAACATTGGGATCGGATCTGGTCACGCTGGACCGACAGCTTCTTCGGGCGGTTACGCGGTAGTCCTCCCGCCTCGGCGGGAGGACGCCGGAGCTCAATCCTTGTAGTCAGGCTCTTTCTTATCCAGAATCCGCTTCAGCGCGTCGAAGTGCCACTCGGCGTTGGTGCGCCCGCCGTACAAGTAGCGGTTGTCGCGGAATTCCTTGATCGTATGGTCAACGACGTCCTGCGGCAGATACTTCAGCGGCTTGTTGGTCCACATCGCGTAGAGCTGCACCTGGGCCACCCGCTCGACGTAATACAGGCGGTCATACGCCGCAGCGACCGTCGCTCCCACCGTCGCAACGCCGTGATTGGCCATCATCAGCACCGTCTTGTCGCCGATGACACCGGCCAGACGCTCACCCTCGGCCGGGTCGAACGCCGGGCCGGTGTAGATGTCGTCGTACGCCGTATGCAGCATCGTCCCCAACTCGGTCTGCCCGATCGGCAGGATGCGCGGGTCCTCCAGCCGGCTGAGCGCGCTGGCGAATGGCATATGGGTATGGAACACCGCCGCGGCGGCGGGGATCAGCCGGTGCATCGGGGCATGGATGCAGTAGGCGGAGCGTTCGACTTCGCCCTGGCCGGTCAGGCGGGTGCCGTCATAGGCGATTTCCATGAAGCAGCTTGCTGTCACCTCCGACCAATGGGTGCCGAACGGAATCTGGTAATAGCGATCGTTAGCGCCCGGCACCCGCAAGGTGAAATGGTTGAAGATGCCCTCGTTGAAGCCGTGCATCACCGCCAGACGGTGGGCGGCGGCCAGGTCGATACGGGCCTGCCAGCGGACATCGGCGAGCGTGGCGTCTTCGGTTTCGATGGATTCCAAGGGCATCGGGCGTCTCCTGCAATATGCGATACAGGATCATTGGCCCGAGTCGGGCCCCGGTCAATTCTTCAGCCCTGTGCCTGCCCGTTCGGAACCAGGTGAATGTCGATATGCCGTTCGAGTGCCGCCGCATAACGTGCCACCATATCGAAGGTCGGCATGTGCCGGGCATTCTCCAAACGCGCGATGACGGACTGGGACGTTCCCATTCGGCTCGCGATTTCTGCCTGAGTGAGACCTGCTTCCTGCCGAGCGTCCACCATTTCACCGATCACGGTGAAAATAGGTCCCAGGCGATCGTATTCGGCTCGGACATCGGGGTCCTGAAGCAGGTCCCGACGGAGTTTCGCCAGACTGGTCATCAATCGATCTCCTTCGCTCGCCGATCCGCGATTTCCAGCGCGGATCGGGGTGTTTTCTGGGTCTTCTTGACAAACGCATGCACAACAACGACGCGACGGCCAACCCGCGTAACGTAGATCGCCCGTGCTATGCCGTCGCGCCCGCTCAGTCGCATCTCCCACAGTTTATCTTGCAGATGCTTGATGTGCGGCTGTCCGATCCGATCGAGTCCGACAGCCTCGATACGCTCCGCAAGCCGCAGGAAGGCGGCACGGATGTCGGTTGGCAGCGCCGCGATCTCCGCATCGACAGCCTCGTTTAAGGTTTCAACAGTCCACCCGTCCTTGCGCTCAGGGATGTAGGGCGTGGACTGGGCAGCGTTCATTGCGGGACATTTATAGCATATGTGCTATAAATCGCCAAACAGTTTTTCCGTTCCGCGATCCAACTGCCTACCAGGGCCTGTCGTCGATGGAGCCAACAGAGCGCGGCGACCAAGTGGACTACGGCCAGACTGTTTCTGGCGGTCTTCCGGTCCTTTTTCGGCGGAAAACCGGGATTTTTCCCCGCCGCCTCAAGCGGTTCGATCACCTGCTTGTTCGCGAGCAAGGTTTCCCCTCCGTCCCGGGCACCACCGCATATGATGGGCACGTACAATGGTGCTGCCGATCATCACGTATTGGTTGTCCGCATCGACAACCAATAAGCCAAATATCGCGTCCTACACGACATGTTTGGCTCAACGGCTCCATGGCGGTGGGTATTGTTCCAGTCGCCCGAACGCTTGGGCTGTTCACGCGAGGGGATACCAGCGCGGTGACGGTGTATCACCGGGTCGCCGAGCCGACGGTTGTCAGCGGCGGCGACGCCCCAAAGCTGGGGACGCAGCACCAACCGGCGCATGGCTTCATGCGACAGCAACTGCACTACCTGCTGCCAGGACCCATTTGGAACCGGGCGTTCGGCGCCAGCATGCGGATCGGCAATCTTTGAGCGCCGAGAGATAATCGTCCGCCGGAACCGCCAGCGCGGCCGGTCCTTCCGTCTTCATTTTGCTTGGAAGAGCGCGATGGGCGGGAAGGGCCGCGAAGGGTGCCGCATCCTGCTTCACGGCCCTCTGCGGCCGTTCGCGCTCTTCCAAGCAAATCGCCCCGGCCGACAGCAACTTCGGCGTCTAACGAGGGGCACGGAACACCGGCGCCCATTATGGCCGCGACCATCTAACCCAGCATCGATCCGGTTTCCACGAACCGCTGATGCCAGGACAGCGCCTCGTTCAACAGCGACGGCGCATGCCCGCCATACGACCCCGCCTGCGCCCGGCGGAAATAATCCGCCAACCCGGGCCGGTAATCCGGATGCGCGCAATTCTCGATGATCACCTTCGCGCGCTGCTTCGGCGACAGTCCGCGCAGATCGGCAAGCCCCTGCTCGCTGACGAGCACCTGCACATCCTGGTTGATGTGATCCACATGGCTCGCCTGCGGCACGAAGGCAGAAATCTTGCCCCCCTTTGCCGTGGACGGCGACAGGAAGATCGAGACAAAGGCATTCCGGGCGAAATCCCCCGAACCGCCGATGCCGTTCTGAATGCGCGAGCCCATCACATGGGTCGAATTGACGTTTCCATAGATGTCGGCCTCGATCATCCCGTTCATCGCGATACAGCCCAGACGGCGGATCAATTCCGGATGGTTGCTGATCTCCTGCGGCCGCAGGATCATCTTGTTGCGAAACCGCTCCATATCCGCGTTCAACGCCGCCGCCGCACCCGGGCTCAACGAAAACGCCGTTGCCGAGGCCATGCGAAGCTTTCCCGCGTCCAGCAGGTCCAGCATCCCGTCCTGGATCACCTCGGTATAGGCCGTCATATTCTCGAACGGGCTGTTCACCAGTCCGGTCATCACCGCGTTGGCGACATTGCCGACACCGGATTGAAGCGGCAAAAGCGACGGCGGCAGGCGACCCTTGGTGACCTCGTGCCGCAGGAATTCCAGCAGATGCCCGGCGATGGCGTTCGCCGCGGCGTCGGGCGGGGAGAACGGCAGATTGCGGTCGGGGGCATGGGTCTCGACGATGGCGACGATCTTGTCCGGGTCGCAGCGGAAATACCCCTCGCCGATACGGTCGTCCGGACGGATCAGCGGAATCGGCACACGGTGCGGCGGCAGCGCGGTGCCGTAATAGATGTCGTGCATCCCCTCAAGCGCGGGGTTCTGCCAGGCATTCACTTCCAGGATCACCTGCCTGGCCTGATCCAGCCAGGTCTTGTTATTGCCCACCGACGACGACGGAATCAGCGACCCGTCCGCCCGGATGCCGGCGACTTCGATCACCGCCGTATCGAGCGGCCCCAGGAACCCCTGCCAGGCCAGCGGGGCGACCTGACTGAGATGCATATCGAAATACGCCATCTCGCCGCGGTTGATCTTGTCGCGCAGGATTGGATCGGAGTTATAGGGCAGACGGAACTCGATCCCATCCACCTTGGCCAGCGCGCCATCGAGTTCCGGGCCGGTGGAAGCGCCGGTCCAGACCCGGACCCGAAACAGGTCGCCAGCCGCGTGCGCCGCTTCGATCCTGGCCGCGAGGGCCATGGGAACCGCCTTGGGATAGCCGGATCCGGTGAAACCGCTCATGCCCACCGTGCTGCCGGAGGTAATGAACGATGCAGCCTGCTCCGCGCTCATGACCTTGGAGCGCAGACTCTCGCAACCGATCCGCATTCGCCGCTATCGACCCCCTGTTCGCGTATGGCCACCATCCTGCGGCATCCGACAGGCCGGGGCCTTGCGCTACATCAAGAAGCGGAGCCGGGACTTACCGAGCGAAAAACATTTCCGTCAGGACGTAGTCGGAGGCGAGGATCAGGATGGAGGCGCTGACAACGGCCAGGGTCGTCGCCGACCCCACGCCCTGCGCGCCGCCCTTGCTGTTATAGCCCTGGTAGCAGCCCATTAACGAAATAATGAACCCGAACACGGCAGCCTTCACCAGACCCGACACCACGTCGTTGGTCTCCACGAAGCTGATGGTGTTGATCAGATAACTTTCGACATTGAAGCCAAGCTTCATGGTGGACACGATGAAGCCACCGAGCACGCCCAGCACGTCTGCGACCAGCACCAGGATCGGCAGGGCGATCGTGCCCGCCAACAAGCGCGGCGCCACCAGGTACTTCATCGGGTTGGTGGACAAAGTGGACAGCGCGTCGATCTGGTCGGTGACCCGCATCGTTCCCAGTTCCGCCGCCATCGCCGCACCGACCCGCCCGGCCACCATCAGCCCGGCCAGAACCGGCCCAAGTTCGCGCGTGACGGACAGCACGACCAAGTTCGCCACAGCGCCCTGGGCAGAAAACCGGGCAAACCCCGTGTACGATTGCAGCGCCAGCACCATGCCGGTGAACACCGCCGTCAGCGCCACGACCGGCAGGCTGAAATAGCCGATCTCCAGCAGCGCCCGCACGAAAAGCCGACCGTAGAACGGCGGGCGGAAGATATGCGACAGGCCCTCGAGCGCGAACAACGCCAGTCCGCCAGCGCCCCGAC
>JAKBCJ010000310.1 GCA_021807975.1 Pseudomonadota bacterium
CCCAGCAGCAGGGTGTCCGCCCGGTCGCGGAGCAGCACCGCCAGCGACAGCACGAACGTCCACAGCGAATACCCCGCCAACCCGCGCCACGCCCGGAGCGACAGCCGGGGCCGGAACGGATGCATCGCATAGCTCATGACCATCCGCAGCGTCCGGTTGACGCCCATCCCGCACAGCATGGCGATGTAGGAGTGGGTTAGCGCCGCCGCCGCGATCGCCGCCACGATGCCGCAAAGTTTCGGCAGCACCATGATGGCGAATTCCTTGTGGAACGCGAAGTCGCGCCGGAAGTCCACCGTCCCGATATTGGCGCATCCGTCCAGCAGCGGCAGGCAGGCGACGAACAGCAGGACCGGACCCAGCCTTGGGTCGGCAAAGAACCTGGCGGCCGGAAAGGCCAGAACCGCGACCAGGATAGTGACCGCCAGCCCGCGCAGCAGGTTCAGCGTGAAGGCAGTGTCGTAGAACGTCTGTCCGGGTGCTGCCTCCCGGATCACCGCCTCCTCGGTTCCAAGGGTCAGCATGCCGTCCAGGGTCTGCATGAAGCTGGTCGCCAGCGCAATCACGCCGAAATCCGCCGGCGCGATCAGCCGCACCAGGACCAGCGTGCTGACAAGACCCAGCAACCGCATCCCCAGCCGCCACGCCATGACCCAGCCCGCGCCGCGGGCGGTGCGGACAAGCAAGCTGTCAGGGGCGGGGCTGTCAGACACCGGGGACTGTTACCACACCAGAGCGAACCGCCCCAAGCAATCTGGACGCCGGCACCGGACGCGAGGCAGGATGCGCCCATGAGCATCACAATGTACGACCTCGCCGGAGCAGACCCGGACCTGCGTTTCAGCCCGTACTGCTGGCGGATCCGCTTCGCGCTGGCCCATAAGGGCATGCCGGTCGAAACCATCCCCTGGCGGTTTACCGAGGGCGACAAGATCGCGTTCTCCGGCCAGGGTAAGGTTCCGGTGATCCAGGACGCCGGAACCACTGTGTTCGACAGTTGGGCGATCGCCGAATACCTGGAGGAACAGGCGCCGATGCCGTCGCTGTTCGGCGGTTCCGTCGGCCGCGCCCATGCGGCCTTCATCAACGCCTGGGCCGACAGCGTCATGCTGGGCGGGATCGCGCCGCTGATCATCCGTGACCTGCTGGATGCGGTCGATCCGAAGGACCAAGCCTATTTCCGGTCCAGCCGCGAGGCCCGCTTTGGCAGGACGCTGGAGCAGGTTCAGGAAGACCGGGCGGATCGGGTCGTCGCATTCCGCGCGTCGCTGCTGCCCGTCCGGCTGGTGCTGCGGCGGCAGGCATGGCTGGGCGGCGCCGGTCCCAGCTATGCCGATCATATCGTTGCCGGCACGCTGATGTGGCCGCACTGCGTCAGCCGGTTCCAGTTACTTGAGGATAACGACCCGATTGCCGCCTGGTTCGGCCGGATGCTGGCGCTTTACGGCGGCTTGGGCACATCGGCAAAGCGGGTATAGCTGAACGGGGCGAACGGCGGGTTCGCCCCGGCATGACTGCTGCTCAGCCGCCGTAATAGACCGTGTCGCCCAGATCCTTCATTTCCAGGATTGCCGCGTCGGCCCGGCCGGCGGGCGGCTGCATGACATAGGCCTCGGTGACCTCGGCCACCACGATGTGGTGGTCGCCGAGTTCGACGATCTGGCGCACCGAACATTCGACCGCGGCAATGGCATCGTCCAGGATCGGGCATCCGTTGGCACCGGCATGGAATGCCTGGCCGGAGAGTTTTCCGTGTTCCACCTTCGCCGGCTTGAAGAAGGTGAACGCCAGTCCCTTCTGGTCCTTACCCAGCATGTTCAGGGCGAACTTGCCGGTGCCCTTGACGACGGTGTGAGCGCCGGAGTCAGCCTTCACGCCCACCACGACCAGCGGCGGCGCGAATGAGCCTTGTGTTACCCAGTTGACGGTCGCGGCGCCGACATTGCCCTTATGGTCGTCGGCGGTCATGACATAGATCCCATACGGGATCATCCGAAGCGCGGTCTTTTTGGCGTCTGCGTCCATGGAAGCTGTTCCCCTGTCGGTTTCCCTCGGGGGATTTTATCGCCGAATTCAGGCCATAGGGAAGGGCGCCGGCCGGGGCGCTACAGCGGTTCGGTATCCAGCGCGTAGCCTGCCGTGCGAACCGTCCGCACCACGTCCAGCTCCCCGGGGCCATTGATCGCTTTGCGCAGGCGGCGGATATGCACATCGACTGTTCTTGGTTCGACATGAATATCCGGCCCCCAGACCGCGTCCAGCAGTTCTTCACGCGTGAATACGCGGCGGGGATGCTGCATGAAGAATTCCAGCAGGCGGAATTCGGTCGGGCCCAGATGCACCGGCCGTTCGTTACGGTTGACGCGATGGGAGGTCAGGTCGATTTCGATGTCGTGGAATGTCAGTTGCCCCTTGACCGGCACCGTGTTCGAGCGCCGCAGCAGCGCCCGCATCCGAGCGAGCAGGGCTTCGATGTTGAACGGCTTTGTGATGTAGTCGTCGGCGCCGGTATTCAGTCCGCGCACTGCGTCCTGATCCTCGGTTCGCGCGGTTACCATGATCACCGGCAGGTCGCGGGTGGACGCCTTGCGTCGGATCTGGCGGCAGACTTCGATCCCCGACATGACGGGCAGCATCCAGTCCAGCAGCACCAGATCTGGCGGCGCTTCTGCAATGCGGGTCATCGCTTCCTGGCCGTCGCTTGCTTCATCGACGCGGAAGCCTTGCTTTTCCAAGTTGTAACGCAACAGCGTCGCCAGCGCCGGTTCGTCCTCGACGACGAGAACAAGCGGCTTGGGCAGGCTAGAGATACTGTCGAGCATCGCATTCATTCCTTAGGTCTAACAACTGCATATGCGGAAGTATCCCCTTTCGGACGTACGTCCGGAATTGGCTCCCCCTCGACGGCGTAGTAAACGGTTTCGGCGATGTTTGTGGTGTGGTCGCCAACCCGTTCCAGGTTCTTCGCGATGAACAGCAGATGCGTGCAGGGCGTGATGTTGCGCGGATCTTCCATCATGTAGGTGATCAGTTCGCGGAACAGGGCATTGTAGATATCGTCCACGACGCGATCCGACCGCCAGACCTCCACCGCTTTGGCGGTATCGCTGTTGCCCAGCGCGTCCATTATCGACTTCAACTGTTCTTGCACCAATGTCGCCATATGCGCGAGGCCGGCAAGCGAATAGGGCAGATTATACTGTCCCAGCACCACGCTGCGCTTGGCCACGTTGGCTGCGTAGTCGCCGATCCGCTCCAGGTCGCCGGTGATTTTCAGTGCGGCGACGACGCGCCGCAAGTCGCCCGCCATGGGTTGGCGCAGCGCGAGCATCTGGATCACGAACTGTTCGATTTCGCGTTCCAGCGCATCGACCTTGGGGTCTTCCTCGACGGCGCGCATGGCGATGTCGGCGTCGCGGTTCAGGATCGCCTGGGCTGCCATCGCCAACTGGCTTTCCACGATCCCGCCCATTTCGGTCAGCATGTCGCGAAGCTGCTTCAAATCCGTATCGAAACTCTTTACCAAATGTTCGGCGGAATCGGACATCGCAATGTTCTTTCTTGTTCAGCCAAAACGGCCGGTAACGTATTCCTGGGTGCGCTTTTGCTTCGGTGCTGTGAATATTTGTACCGCCGGCGCACATTCCACCATCTCGCCGAGATAGAAGAACGCCACCTGATCGGCGCAGCGCGCGGCCTGCTGCATGTTGTGAGTGACGATCGCGATGGTAAAATCGTGCTTCAACTCATCGATCAGTTCCTCGATCTTCAAAGTACTGATCGGGTCCAGCGCGCTGGTCGGTTCGTCCAGCAGAATCACCTCCGGCCGTACCGCGATGGTGCGGGCGATGCACAGCCGTTGCTGCTGGCCGCCCGATAGCCCCATCGCGGACGTGTTCAGGCGATCCTTCACCTCACCCCAAAGCGCTGCGCGGGTCAGCGACCATTCCACCCGTTCGTCCATCGCCGATCTGGACAGCCGCTCGTGCAGCTTCACGCCGAAGGCGATGTTTTCGTAGATCGTCATCGGGAAGGGCGTTGGTTTCTGAAACACCATCCCGATCCGGGCCCGCAGCGCGTTGACGTCAACCTTGGGGTCGATGATGTTCATTTCGTCCATCATCACCCGTCCGGTCGCGCGTTGACCCGGGTACAGGTCGTACATCCGGTTCAGCACCCGCAACAGCGTGGACTTGCCGCAGCCGGACGGGCCGATCATGCCGGTTACCTGCCGATCCGGCAGGTTCAGCTTGATGCCCTTCAACGCTTTGTGGTCGCCGTAGTAGAAATCGAGGTCTTCAATCGCGATGCGTGCTGGATTGATTGTGCTTTTCGCACGGGCCTGAACGCTGCCGAAGCTGGTTGTCTGGCCTTCCGATGGATCGGATGTCATGCTCATGTTTGCCTCATTTTCCCCGCCGCAGGACCAGCCGGGCTACGATATTGATGGCCAGCACACCAAACGTGATCAGCAGTGCGCCAACCCAGGCCAACTGCACCCAATCGTCGAACGCAGAGCCAGCGTACTGATAGATCGCCACCGGCAGACTCGCCATCGGCTGGCTAAGGCTGACCGACCAGTTCAGGTTACCCAGACTGGTGAACAGCAGCGGCGCCGTTTCGCCGGCGATGCGCGCCACCGCCAGCAGGACGCCCGTTACGATACCGTCCATCGCCGCCCGATAGCAGATCAGCACGATCACTTTCCATTTCGGTGCGCCCAGGCCGATCGCGGCCTCCCGCAGCGACGGGGTGATCAGGCGCAGCATGTCCTCGGTCGTCCGCACGACGATCGGAATGACCAGGATAGCCAACGCAATACATCCGGCGGCGCCCGAAAAGCCGCCGAATGGTTCGACCGCCAACTGGTAAACGAACAAGCCGATCAGGATCGACGGGGCGGACAGCAGCACGTCGGAAACGAACCGCACGGCGTTGGCAAGTAAGGAATTGTGGCCATATTCCGCCAGATAGGTGCCGACCATCAGTCCGATCGGTGTCCCGACGGCGGTGCCGATCAAGGTCTGTATCAGCGTGCCGACGATGGCGTTCAGAAGTCCGCCGCCAGACCCGGGCGGTTTGGTGACGGTGGTGAAGACCGAGAGGGACATTCCGGCCGCGCCCCGCCAGATCAGCGTCAGCAGGATAGAGCCAAGCAGCACCATTCCCAGCATGGTTGCCAGCACGCACAGCGTCTTGACCATGGTGTTGATGCGGTGGCGGCGCTTGCCCAATGCCAGGGAAACCCGGATATCTTTGGCCGGGCCGGGGACTACGCCGACGGACGTTGCGGTTGCGCCCATGCTACACCTTCAACTTCGGGCGCAACAACGTGCGTGAAATCGCCAGCACGATGAAGGAAATCACGAAAAGGATAAAACCGAGCGCGAGCAATGCGGAGAGTTTAAGGCTGCCGGAGGGGCTTTCGGGAAATTCCAGCGCGACGATCGAGGCGATGGTATTGCCGGATGCAAACAGGCTGGCCGATATGTGGCTGGAGTTCCCGATCACGAACGTCACCGCCATCGTTTCCCCCAGCGCCCGGCCGAATCCCAGCATGATTCCGCCGATCACCGAGACCCGGGTATAGGGGGTGACGATCGAGCGCATCACCTCCCATGTGGTGCAGCCCAGACCATAAGCGGACTCCTTGAAAACCGGCGGGACGGTTTCAAAGACGTCGCGCATGGTCGCGGCGATAAATGGGACGACCATTACCGTCAGGATCAGGGCGGCGGTGAATATGCCGGTGCCGAACGGCGGGCCGGCGAACATATCTTCCAGTACCGGGATCCCGTCGAACAGATTGATCAGTGTGGGTTCCACATATTGCGACATCAGCGGGACG
>JAKBCJ010000013.1 GCA_021807975.1 Pseudomonadota bacterium
ACCCTGAGTTCGCACGGTTCGCGGACAATCGGTTGCCCAGATGGCGGAATTGGTAGACGCGCAGGTTTCAGGTACCTGTGGCCGCAAGGTCGTGGAAGTTCGAGTCTTCTTCTGGGCACCAAACTTTTTCTCATGAGCATCATACAGTTCATGCCGAACGGCACACTCCATGTTTACCGGGACGACCTCCCCGAGGGTCTCTCGCTCGGTTCCGTCGTCGCCGTCGATACCGAGACGATGGGGTTAAACCCGCATCGCGACCGGCTGTGTCTGGTGCAGATGTCCGGCGGCGATGGGCACGCCCATATAGTGCAACTTATCCCGCCCGAACGCGGCGGACGCGGTTTCGACGCCCCCAACCTGAAGCGGCTCATGAGCGACCCTGCGGTCACGAAACTGATGCATTTCGGCCGGTTTGATGTCGCGGTTTTACAGCACTCCCTGGGCGTTACCGTGGCTCCGGTGAAATGCACCAAGATTGCCGCGAAGCTGGTTCGCACTTTCACCGACAAGCATGGCCTGAAAGACCTCTGCAAGGAGCTGCTGGGCGTCGATCTGTCGAAGCAGCAGCAGACCTCGGACTGGGGCGCCATGGAACTGACGTCGGACCAACTGGCCTATGCCGCATCCGACGTCCTGTATCTGCACGCGCTGTGGGCGAAGCTGGAAGCGATCCTGATCCGCGAAAACCGCCTGGAACTGGCCGAATCCTGCTTTGCCTTCCTGCCGGTTCGCGCCAGACTCGATCTGCTCGGTTACGAAGAGCCGGACCTGTTCGCCCACCGCAGCCGCTAGCAGACAGCCACGGCCGCTCACCAGCGTGCAAGTGAGCCGAAGGCGCCGTTATAGCCATCGCCGACGAGCAGGACGGCGGCAAAGCGGCAGTCAGCCCATGAAGTCCGCCTGCCTGCTCAGCGGATCCGCCGCTTCCCAATGGTCAAAGTGGGGGCGCCCCCTGTCACTGACAGGCCAAACACTCCTCATAATCCGTCTCGTTCCCTGCCCCCGAAGCCATCGCCACCAGCGGTAGCCGACCCTGGTCATCGTTCGCCGGCAGGGTTGCCCCCAGCATCGTCCCGGTAAACGCCGCCGGGGCCACGCCGCGATCGCTGACCGTATCGGCACGGGCGATGGACAGGCTGCGGCAGTAGTACAGCGACTTTACGCCCTTCTTCCATGCCATGAAGTGGATCTGGTGCAGATCGCGCTTATGCACATTCGCCGGCAGGAACACGTTGACCGACTGGCTCTGGCAAATAAATGGCGCTCGGTCGGCCGCATGCTCGACGATCCAGCGCTGATCCAGTTCGAATGCGGTCTTGTAAACAGCCTTCTCCTGCTCGTTCAGGAAGTCCAGATGCTGCACGGAGCCCTTGGTCGTGGTGATCGACGACCAGACCTCATCCGTGTCGTAACCCTTCTCCGCCAGCAGCTTCTGCAGATGGCGGTTGCGCACAGAGAAGCTGCCGGACAGCGTCTTTTGCAGGAACACGTTGGCGGCGATCGGCTCGATCCCCGGCGACGAATTGCCCGCAATGATAGAAATCGATGCGGTCGGCGCGATCGACAGCTTGTGGCTGAACCGCTCCTTCACACCGTATTCCTCGGCGTCGGGGCAGGCTCCACGCTCGTCGGCCAGCACGATGGACGCCGCGTCCGCCTGCTTGCGGATATGCTTGAAGATTTTCTTGTTCCAGACCTTCGCGACCACGCTTTCCCACGGCACGTTCAGCGCCTGCAGGAACGAATGGAACCCCATCACACCCAGCCCGACGGAGCGTTCGCGCATCGCTGCGTATTTGGCTTTCTCCATGCCCGGCGGGGCGCGGTCGATGAAGTCCTGCAGCACGTTGTCCAGGAAGCGCATGATGTCTTCGATGAACGTGGGGTGGTCTTCCCACTCCGCCCAGTTCTCCAGGTTCAGGCTGGCCAGGCAGCACACCGCGGTGCGCTCTTTCCCATGCTGGTCTTCGCCGGTCGGCAGGGTGATTTCGCTGCACAGGTTGGAGGTCTTAACCTCCAGCCCCGCCAGCTTGTGGTGTTCGGGCCGAGCGTTGTTGACGTGGTCGGAGAAGACCAGGTACGGCTCGCCGGTTTCGATCCGGGCGGTCAGAATCCGCACCCACAATGCGCGCGCGGAAATCGACCGCACGACGGAATGGTCTTTCGGCGACCGCAGCGCCCATTGGCTGTCGGTTTCCACGGCCCGCATGAAATCGTCGGGGATCTGGATGCCGTGGTGCAGGTTCAGCGCCTTGCGGTTCGGATCGCCGCCGGTGGGGCGGCGGATTTCGATGAATTCCTCGATCTCGGGATGCCAGACCGGCAGATACACCGCCGCCGATCCGCGCCGCAGCGAACCCTGAGAGATCGCCAGCGTCAGCGAATCCATTACCCGGATGAACGGGATCACGCCGGAGGTCTTGCCGACCGCGCCGACCTTCTCCCCGATCGAGCGGAGGTTGCCCCAGTAGGAGCCGATGCCGCCGCCCTTGGAGGCGAGCCACACATTCTCATTCCACAGGCCCAGAATGCCTTCCAGGCTGTCATTGGCTTCATTCAGGAAGCAGGAGATCGGCAGGCCGCGGTTGGTGCCGCCGTTCGACAGGACTGGGGTCGACGGCATGAACCACAGCTTGCTCATATAATCGTACAGCCGCTGCGCGTGGGCCTGGTTGTCACCGTATTGCGAGGCGACGCGGGCGAACAGGTCCTGAAAATCCTCACCCGGCATGAGATACCGATCGGTCAGCGTGGCGCGCCCGAAATCCGTCAGCAGGGAGTCCCGGGTCCGGTCTACTCCGACCTGATAGCGACCCGGCATCTGTACGGCATCAAGCACGGCGGACTCCCCTGTCATCGTCATAGCGCGAATAAACATTCTCCCTCATGTGCCTGGATTCGCGGCAAACCAGATATGGGCTGAACGACCGATCGCATCCACTATATGAAGCATTCGTGGCCGAATTGTCACGCTCTAATCTCGCCAACCAGCATTCGACTCTAACGATTGAACGCCTCTCATCATATTAGACATGTCGCGATCCGGTGCGTTATCCCAGTGTTCCATCGGCCCGGGGATAACCGTCGAATGCTATGCGAACCCGTCGAACCGCATGAATGTCCTGGCGTCGGCGCGTTCGGTCAGCAGGGTGTTTTCCGCCGCATCCGGATCGGCGTAGCCGAGTGCCATGCCGCAGACCACGGTTTCTTCGTCGCCCAGGCCGAGCACAGGCCGGAGCGCTTTATGATAATGCGTCCAGGCGGCTTGGGCGCAGGTGTCCAGGCCCCGGCCGCGAGCGGCGGTCATGACGTTTTGCAGGAACATGCCGTAATCCAGCCATGACCCGGTCGCCAGCCGCCGGTCGATGGTGAACACCAGTCCGACGGGCGCATCGAAAAACTGGAAGTTCCGGCGGTGCTGCGCCTTCATTTTCGCCGCCTCGCCCTTGGCGATACCCAGCTTGCCATAAAGCCCCCAGCCGACCGTCCGCCGCCGGCCCAGGTATGGTTCGAAGAATGCGTCCGGGTAGTACTGAACTTCCTGTTGGTGCCCCGGTTCCTCGGCATCGAACGCGGCCTGGACGGCGGCGATCACCGCGTCCTTCGGCGCGCCGGTCAGCGCGTAGCCGCGCCAGGGCTGCATGTTGGTCCCGCTGGGCGCCCGCGCGGCGATGTCCAGGATCGCCTCCACCGTTTCGGCCGGTACGGGAGTCGGCAGAAACCGCCGGATCGACCGGCGGGAGGCGATGGCATCGTCAACAACAGCATTCATGAGCGGGCTTCCAGTTTGGCGATAAAGGCGCGTAGCGCGGGCGCCCATTTGTCGGCATCCGCGCCGGATGCCAAGTGGCCATGGTCGCTGTCGATTTCCACGTATTCGGCCTCGACCCCGGCCGCCCGCAGGTCCGCCATCACCCCCGGCGCCAGGCTGGGCGGGAACAGCGCGTCGGTGCGTGACAGGACATACAGAACCGGGACCCTGATGCGTTCGTAGTGTTTGGTGATGTCATAGGTTGCCATCGCCTGACCGAGGATAAACAGGGAGTTCGCATCGAACACCTCTGCCCACGCCGCCGCGATCCGGCGCAATTCGGCGTCGGGGTCGGCGAAACGCTCTGCCAGGCTGGTTCGCAGCCCGTAGCGCGTCAGGGTGTCCACCCGCAGGTCGGTCAGCGTTTCCCGCACGCCGCCCTTGTCGTAATAGTCGCCGCCGTTCCAGTTCGGGTCTTTCTCGAACCATTTCAGCAGGCCCTCCACCCGATCCGACTGCGGGGGCAGGGGGGACGTCACAACGGGCGCCACCCCGTCCATGAAACCGGGAAACGACACCGCCCATTGAAACGCCTGGAAGCCGCCATAGGATGGGCCTACCACGGCCCGCAGATGGGTCACGCCAAGATGGTCCAGCAGCCGCTTCTGGGCGGCGACGATGTCCGCCACGGCGATTTTGGGAAACGAGGAACCGTACGGCTTGCCGGTGTTCGGGTTGATCGACGCGGCGTTGGTCGATCCGAAACTCGAACCCAGCATGTTGGAACACACAACATAATACCGGTCGGTGTCGATCGGTGCGCCCGGGCCAACCAGTGTGCTCCATGCCCCTTCCGAGGAAGCGATGCCCGGCTCGATCATGCTCGGCCCGCTGGTGTAGCCGTGGGTCACCAGGATCGCATTGCGTCCGTCCGCCGCCAGCTTGCCGCGGGTGACATAGGCCAGGGTTACCCGGGGCAGGGCGCCGCCGCCTTGCAGCGGCAAATTCGCAAAGGAGAAGCTTTCGCGAACTATATCGGACATAGATGGATTCCTCCGGTGGTTGGGCCCAGATTGCCACCGACCGGCATTGCGTGCCAATCACCGGCTAGGTCGAACCAAAAGGGATACCATGACGCGACTTAGGGGCTGCGGCGGAACAACTGCTCCAGCGGACGCACGGTCGATGGAGATCGTCAGGGAACATGACGAAATAAAGGCTCCGGTGGACGTAGGGACTATGGAGCCCGCCATGACGGGTAGAGGACTGCGCCTTTCCGGAGCCATTCTGTGCCTCGCCATGATGACGATTGCCATACCGGCGCTGGCGGCGGATTTGACTGTCACCATGCAAAAGCTGACGCAGGACGGGACCGGCGCCGACATTGGCACGATTGCCATCGCCGCGTCACCCGAAGGCGCGGTTTTCAAGTTGCACCTTCATGGACTGCCCCCCGGGCCGCATGGCTTTCATGTCCATGAAAATGACAACTGCGGTCCGACGTTGATGAACGGGGTCCGTATCCCGGGCGGCGCCGCTGGCAGCCACTGGGATCCCGATTTCACCGGCAAGCATGCCGGCCCCGACGGCGAAGGCCATCGCGGCGATCTGCCCCGCATCAGCGTGGGCGAAGATGGCACCGCGACCCAAACTTTGACCGCACCGCATATCAAGGATATCGCGGCGCTGAAGAAGCACACGCTGATCATCCATGCAGGCGGCGATACCTACAGCGACGAACCTAGCCTGGGCGGCGGCGGTGGACGGATCGCCTGCGGTGTGATCCAGTAATGGCCATGGAATTCGGCATTGCCCTCGCCACAGCGGCGGATAGCTGGAAAACAGTGAAGCGGGCGGAGGAACTCGGTTTTTCCCACGCCTGGTTCTACGACACGCAAATGCTGTGTGCGGATTGCTTTGTCGCCATGGGCGCGGCGGCGGTGCAGACGTCCCGCATCCGGCTCGGCACCGGCGTTCTGATTCCCACAAACCGCATCGCCCCGGTTACCGCCAACGCCTTTGCCTCCTTGAACCAATTGGCGCCCGGCCGCATCGATTTCGGCGTTGGCACCGGCTTTACCGGCCGCCGCACCATGGGGCTGGGCGCGATGAAGCAGTCCGACATGGAGGAATACATCCGTGTCGTCATGGCCCTGCTGGACGGTGAAACCCCCGACTTCGAGGTTGACGGCGTCCGCCATCCAATCCGGTTCCTGAATCCGGAACTGAAGCTGATCAACCTGCGTGATGAGGTGAAGCTGCATATTTCCGCCTATGGCCCGCGCGGGCGAGCGATGACCGCGCGGCTTGGGGCGGGCTGGCTGAACTTTGTCGGCGACGTGACGCATGGCGTGGCGGCGATGAAGGAAATGCAGCAGAGTTGGGATCGGGGCGGCAACGATCCGTCCGATCTGACGGCGGTTGCCTTCGCGTTGGGCTGCATCCTGGAGCCGGGTGAGGCCGCGGACAGCGATCGGGCAATGGCGCAGGCGGGGCCGCGCGCGGCGGTTCTGCTGCATCGCGCGGCGGACGAGGCACTGTCGGGGCTGCCAAACACCTCGCCCATTCCGCCGGAACTGGCTGAACCGATCGCCGGCTACGTGGAACTGGCGAAGACGTTCAAGCCGGAGAATGCCCGCTATCTGACCACCCATCGCGGTCACCTGATGGCGGTGAACAAGAATGAACGCCCATTCGTCACCCCCGAGATGATCCGCCAGACCACGTTCACTGGCACCGAACCCGATCTAAAGGCACGGATCGCCGCCTTGCGGGACGGCGGCTACACCCAGTTCACCATCCAACTCGTCCCCGGCCACGAAGCCGCGATCGAGGACTGGGCTCGGTTGAAGGCGGCGTTCTGATCGGCGTCAGCTGGGCCGCAATGCCGCCGCGAACAGCGTCGTGTTGTGCCGGAGCATATCCAGATACGTTGCCGCTGGCCCACCGGCCGGCGACAGCGCGTCGGAATACACGGTCCCGCCCAGCACCGCGCCGGTTTCCCGCGCCAGCATTTGCGCCATGCGCGGACTGGTCATGTTTTCGATGAACACCGCTCTGATTTTGTCCCGCTTGATTTGGGCAACCAGTGCGGCGATCGACTTGGCGGACGGCTCAAACTCCGTGTTGATGCCCTCCGGGGACAGAAACTCGACGCCGTAGCGGGCGCCGTAATAGCCGAAAGCGTCGTGGGTGGTGATGATGCGGCGCTGATCGGGGGGAATCGCGCCTAGTGTCGCCGCGATCCAGGCGTCGGTCTCGGTGATCCGCGATATGTAGTGGGCCGCCCGGTTGCGGTACTCCGACGCATTGGAGGCATCGACGGCGATCAGTCCGTCGGTGATCGCCTGCACGTACAGCACGGCGTTGCGCGGATCCTGCCACGCATGCGGGTCGGTGGCGATCGTGCCGCCATTTTCTGTCATGGTCCGGGGGACGATTGTCTCCGCCGCGACCACCACGCGCCCGGTAAAGCCGGCGGCTTGGGTCAGCCGATCCATCCACCCTTCCAAACCCAGACCGTTGCGCACCAGCAGCCCGGCGGCGAGCAATGTGCGCAGGTCCTTGGGCCGAGGCTCATACACATGCGCGTCGCCGTCCGGTCCGACCAACGACCCGACCGTGACGGCATTGCCGCCGACCTGGCGGACGAGATCGGCCAGGATCGAAAAGCTGGCCACCACGCGCAGCGGCGTTGCGCCCGCCATGACAGGATCGGCGACGGTCATAACAGACAGCACGGCGGCTATGGAGCCTCGCGATAATGCCAAACCGGCCAGAAACGTGCGTCGAAGCATGGCGGGATCCTGTAATGTTATAATATAACGGTAATCGAAATGCGCGCGTCGCTCAAGAGCGCGCCCCGCCGCCCATTGACGAATCGGTTACACGTCTGTGCATTGTGCGATATGGACGATCTCCAGACTGAGATGCTGCCCCTGCGGACAGGGTTGGCCCGTGTGGAATGGCGTCGCAGCAGCCGGGCACGCCGGGTGTCTTTACGAATCGACCCGACTGGAGGCGCCGTCGTCGTGACTCTGCCGATCAAAGCGACCCGCAAGGCCGGAATGGCTTTGCTGATGGGGCACGCCGACTGGGTTGCCGACCGGCTGGCCGCCTTGCCTGAAGCCGTCCTTTTTAAGGAAGGCGCCGATGTCCCTATCGCCGGGGTCCCGCATCGCATCCTGCACGCACCCGCCGCAAAAGGTGGGGCCTTCCTGCTGAACCAGGAATTGCATGTGACTGGCGCCGCCGAATTCCTCCCGCGCCGCGTCCGCGATTTCCTCCGCCAAGAGGCTCGGAGGCGCCTCGGTGCCCTGACAATGGCGAAAGCCGGCCTGATCGGAGTCGTCCCGAAGCGCCTGACCATCAAGGACACGACCAGCCGCTGGGGAAGCTGCGCACCGGACAAGTCGCTGGCCTTGAGCTGGCGGCTGGTGATGGCCCCGGCGTTCGTGCAGGACTATGTTGTGGCGCATGAGGTCGCGCATTTGCGCCACATGAACCACGGCCCCCGATTCTGGGCCCTGGTGGACGAACTGACCCCCCATACCAAGGCGGCAATCCCGTGGCTTCGCGCCGAAGGCGCCCGGCTGCTGCGCATCGGCTAGGTGGCCATGCCCGGATGCGAGATCTGGCGCGGAACCGGCGTGCGCGGATTATATCGTCGTTTCCTCGGCGAAGAGGCCGCCTCACCGAGCCTGACCGGGCAGAATCGCGCCGCACAGGGCCCGGGCTTGCACTGCTAACCAAATCGACAATGGTGCCTTGCACAGCCGGGACAAGGGCATCGCGCTACTCTACATCGCATCGACACCGGCCCCTCTTTTTTCAGTAGCACCTCATGACGCCAATCCCATCGCCCGACCCATCGCCCGGGTCGTTTTTTTTGCGCGCCTGGCACCTGCTGCGGGGCCGCCGCTGGCTCGCGGAGCTGGCAACCGGCGCCTATATCGCGCTGATCGCGGTGGCGGCGGACAAGACCGGTGTCGCCTATATCCTGTTCCCGGAGCTTGGCGCGCTGGCGCACGATATCTTCCAGCGGCCGCATGGCACCTGGTCGAAGGCCCCGCTGATGCTGGTGGTGACACCGTTCCTGACGGCGGTTATCGGCACGCTGCTAACCCAGCATCTGCCCTATGGCGTAGTATCGGTCCTGCTGAGCGTTGGCAGTTCGATCCTGATCATCCGCTCGCTGAGATCGCCCGTCGCCCCGGCGATCTCAGCCGGGTTGCTGCCCTTGACCCTGGGCATCCCAAGCTGGATGTATCCCCCGTCGATTCTGATCGGCACGGTTATGCTGGCGCTGATTTCGATACCCTGGCGGCGGCTGGCGGCCGCGCCCCCGGCTGTGCCGTCACCTGGCGACCTTGCCGCCGATATCACCGAACAGCCGCCGCGGCACTATACCTGGGTGCCGTTTTTTCTGGCCTTCCTGGTGGGCACGGTCCTGGCCGCGGAATTCACCGGCTGGCGCTTTCTGCTGTTCCCGCCGCTGGTTGTCATGGGGTTCGAGATGTTCGCCCATTCCGCCGTTTGCCCGTGGGCGAACCGGCCGGTCATCCTGCCGGTGGCTTGCACCCTGACGGCGGCGGGCGGCGTTCTTCTGGTCAGTCTGTTCGGTGTGGGATCGCTCGCCGCGATCGGCAGTACGCTGTTCGGCGTGTTGGTGTTGCGCGTTCTGAAACTGCATGTGCCGCCGGCGGTGGCGGTGGGACTGTTGCCATTCGTGATCGACGATCCGGGCTTTCGGTTTCCGATTGCCGTCGGTCTGGGCACGGCGCTGCTGACGGGGTCGTTTCTGCTGTGGCGGACATCGATCAGGTTCAAACGAACGATGGCCTGACGCTTGGTGTGCGGGCGAAGGTCATTGTGTGGCGCCTCCGTGATGCACCACTGATCCGCGGGACGGAAGCGCGGGAGACAAACCTCACGGTGTTCGGCGCGCCCCGGTGAGACGTTCCCCGGTGATGCGGCCGGATAGCGGGTTAAAGCAGACTGATTTCCCGATGCAGCCACCGGGTTGCATCCTGACTTCACGGCACCCCGGATGAACGTGCTACTCCGTACCCGCCTCGAACCGCCCCAAACGCACCGCCGTGTGTCCCCGGCTCGGGCGCAGGCTGGGCATCACCAGCAGGCAGTTGTCATGCGGTGTGCGAATTTCGGTTTCGCCGTCCATCGCAATCAGCGTGTCGCGGCGCGGGATGATGTCGCCGCCGCGGAATGTCTGCACGAACGTGAAGTTGGACGTTACCGCCGTGACAGCCGTCGTTACTGTCGCGACGCGGGGTTTCGGCGCCTGCCGGCAGGGCGGCAGCGGCGCGTCGGCGCCAACGAGTTCCAGGTGCCTTAGCAGCCCCGATACGCTGGCCATCATCGTATCGACGGTGGATTGTTCCCAGTGTTGGCCGGCTTCGACCAGGCAAGCGGTATAGGGTGTCGCTGCATCAGCAAAGCGGGGAAAATCGATCAACCGGCGCCCGTTGGCATGGCCGTGGTCCGCGACCACAAGCGAGGGCACGCCGATTGCCATGGCCAGTTCCCGGCCCTTAGCAGGCGCACCGCTAAGAATCAGGGCCTCGGACGTCCAGAGCATGGAGTGCAGGTCCAGCAGCACATCGACGGTATTGGCGAACGGACGGATGTCCCGGGCGCGGTCGAGTTCGACGGAATGGCGCGGCCCGTCGAGCAGCGCGTTGTCCCAGACCCGGTTCATATCTTCGTCGAGGAAGCGGGAGGCGGTCGGGCGCTGGGGATCAAACCGCTCGAAGGCCGCGAGGTTCAGGAATCCGAACGACAGTTTCCCCCGGGTGGGGCGCAGGCCGGCCCGCAGCAGGCGATCCAGCACGATCGCTCCGGCCAGTTCGTTACCGTGCATCAGCGACAGCAGGGCGACGTGCGGGCCGGGGACGCCGGAGTCGCGCGTGGTAACGCCCGCTATGCCGGTATTGCCGCCCAACCACGGGGTAATATCCGGGGCCGCCAGGCGCACCTTGAATTCGGGCAACGGAATTTGGGAGGGAAACTGGCCCATTATCGTGCCTAGAGCAGCAGCCGGTCGGCAATGCGCCGGATGAAGCGGTCGCAAGAGTCCAGTTCCGATTCCTCGATCCATTCGTCCGGCTGGTGTGCCTGGGCAATGTGGCCGGGTCCGCAGATGATGGCCGGTATGCCGGCTTCCTGGAAGAAGCCGCCCTCGGTGCCGTAGGCGACTTTGCCGGCGGCGTTGGAGCCGGTGATCTGCTGCACGATGCTGGTCAGGCCGTGGTCCGCCGGCAAGGCCATACCGGGCATTTCCAGTTCGACGTCATAGCTGAAACCGCAGGACGGATGAACCGCCTTCATCGCCGGTTCGATCGTTTCGGCGATCCAGGCGCGCATGATGTCAAAGTAGCGGTAGGGCGAATCTCCGGGGATAGGACGCCATTCCATCGTGAACGCCGCATGTTCGGGGACGATATTCAGGATCGTGCCGCCTTGGACAGTGCCGACGTGGATGGTGGTATGAGGCGGATCGAACCCATCCTCGAACGGGCCTTCGGCTTGCAGGCGGCGGGCTTCGCGGGCGACCCAGGCGATTGCCTCGCCGGCGGCCTGCACGGCGTTGACTGCCTTTGCCGGTTCGCTGGAATGCCCGGGCAGACCCCGAACCGTGACGTTCAGGTTCAATTTGCCCTTATGGGCCAGGATCGGCTTCATTCCAGACGGCTCACCGACCACGCAGAGTTCGGGGCGCAGGCCAGATTCTTCTAAATCCTGGATCAGGCGCTGGACGCCGTGGCAGCCGACTTCCTCATCATAGCTGATGAACAGGTGCAGCGGGCGGGCAAACGGGCGGGTCTGGAAGTCGGGAATGGCGGACAGGCACGACGCGACGAAACCCTTCATGTCGCAGCTTCCGCGCGCGAACAGTTTGCCGTCCTGCCTGCGCAGGGCGAACGGGTCGCTGCTCCATGCCTGACCATCGACCGGAACGGTGTCCACATGGCCGCTGAGGGCCAGGCCCCCCGCCTGCTGCGGGCCGATGATCGCGTGCAGATTGGCTTTCTGGCCCGATGGGTCGGTGCTGACGCGATAGGGCACCCCGAAGCCATCCAGATAGTCGCGAATGAAGCCTATCAGGCCGAGGTTGGAATTGCGGCTGGTGGTGTCGAAAGACACCAGCCGCTCCAGTATTTGGGTGGTCGTCATTCTGGCGGACAAGGGGCGGATGGAATTCATAAGATCACTCTATACGGCTGTGCGCGCGCGGCAACCGATGGCAAGGAATTCAACGGCGGGAAACTGTCAGGCAAACACGATTCCGATCGATCGGCACCGCTTCACATTTAGGTGAGGTTGCGCAGGCGTTAAGTGCCGCGGCGGCGGGCACCGATCAGTGTTTTGCTTGGCATTCGCGGCGCCGGCCACGGTTTGTAGGATCGCGGGTTCACCGCTACCATCGCCTGCTGATACAACGGGGGGAGAATGCATCGTGGCGACACAGACGTTCAGGATCGGGGACACCATTGTTCACCGTATTATCGAGATGGAGTGCGGGTTCACCCCGGCTTTGGAGTTCCTGCCGAAACTGACGCCGCAGCAGCTGGCCGACAGCCGGGAGTGGATGAAGAACCCGATGGCGCTGGACCCGCAGGATCGGCTGGTGTTGTGCTTCCAGGCCTACATCATTCGCACCGGCAAGCACACGATCCTGGTCGATAGTTGCGTCGGCAACGATAAGGATCGTCCGGCTCGGCCGATCTGGCACATGAAGACCGACAGCGTGTTCATGGACGGGCTGAAAGAAGTCGGCCTGACGGTCAACGACATCGATTTCGTGCTGTGTACGCACCTGCACGTCGATCACGTCGGCTGGAACACACGGCTGGAGAATGGCCGCTGGGTGCCGACCTTCCCGCGGGCGCGTTACTTGTTCTCCAAGACCGAACTGGATTTCTGGCTGGCGGAGAACGACAAGGCGACGGTTCCGCCGATCGCCGACAGCGTGATCCCCATTGTCGAAGCCAAGCGGCACGATCTGGTGACCAGTGATCACGCGGTGAACGATCTGGTGTCGCTGATTCCGTCGCCCGGCCACACGATCGACCATTACGCGGTGACGCTGGGCAAGGGCGGCAGGGACGCGATCTTTACTGGCGACTTCATTCACTCGCCGTTGCAGGCGAAGTGGCCGGATCTGGCGATGCGCATCGACTACGACCCGCTGCAAAGCTCAGCTACGCGCTGGAAGTTTCTGGAGTCGTTGTGCGACACGAATACGCAATGCTGCTTCGCGCACTTTCCGACACCGTCCCGTGGTTACATCAAGCGGTGGGGCGACGGGTTCAAGTGCGAGTATATCACCGCATAACGCGAAGCATGCAGGCACGTCCGCGTGGACAGGGCGGACGTGCCGATGCGTTACAGCCCCAGATCGGTTAGCCCCGGGTGATCCGCGGGGCGCGGGCCATTGGCATCCCAATGAAACAACCGATCCTCCGCGTGTATTGGCACATCGTTGATGCTGGCATGGCGTGCCCGCATCAGCCCATGTTCATCGAATTCCCAGTTTTCGTTCCCGTATGCTCGATACCAGTTTCCCGAGTCATCCCGGTATTCGTATGCAAATCGAACCCCGATCCGGTGGCCGGTGAATGCCCACAGCTCTTTGATTAACCGGTAATCCAGTTCGCGGTTCCACTTTCGCGTTAGGAACGCAACGATCGCCGGCCGGCCTTGCAGGAACTCACTGCGGTTTCGCCAGATGCTGTCTTCGGTATAGGCCAGCGACACTTTTTCGGGGTTCCGGCCGTTCCAGCCATCCTCCGCCGCCCGGACTTTCAGCTGAGCGGTTTTGAGCGTGAAAGGAGGGAGCGGAGGGCGGGGGGGTGTCATCGCCTTATGCTCCGGTGATCGAATGCCCGGTCATCTCCGCCGGTTGCGGGATCCCCAGCAATGCGAGCAGCGTCGGTGCGAGGTCCGCCAGACGGCCTTCGTGCAGCGCGTTGGCGCCGCTGCCCATCAGCACGACGGGCACCGGGTTTGTGGTGTGTGCCGTGTGCGGGCCGCCGGTTTCGGGGTCTTTCATCAGCTCGCAGTTGCCGTGGTCGGCTGTCACCAACAGCGCACCGCCCTGGCGCTTGATAGCAGCGGCGATGCGGCCCAGGCCGGTATCCACTGTTTCCACCGCCTTGATCGCGGCGGACAGCACGCCGGTGTGGCCGACCATGTCGGGGTTGGCGAAATTCAGCACGATCAGGTCGTACTTGCCGGAATCGATCGCCTCGACCGCCTTGTCGGTCAGCTCCGGGGCGGACATTTCCGGTTGCAGGTCGTAGGTGGCGACTTTGGGCGAGGGAACCATGATGCGGTCCTCCCCGGGATAAGCGATTTCCCGGCCACCGTTCAGGAAGTAGGTGACGTGCGGATACTTCTCGGTTTCCGCCATCCGAAGCTGGGTCTTGCCGGCCTTGGAGACGACCTCGCCCAGGATATTTTCCAGGTGGTCCGGCGCAAAGAGCACGCCCAGGAACGGATCCAGTGCGTCGGAGTAACGAGTCATCCCCACCGCCGCGGCGAATTTCAGCGCGCGCTGGCGCGGGAAGCCGTCGAACGCCGGGTCCAGCAGCGCGGCGAGGATTTCGCGCACCCGGTCGGCTCGGAAGTTGAAGCACAGGATGGCGTCGCCGTCCTTCATGCCCGCGTAGTCGCCGATGACCGTGGCGGGGACGAATTCATCGAACTTGCCAGCGGCATAAGCGGCGTCGATCGCGGCTTCGGGTGAGTCCGCCCGGGCGCCCTCGGCCTCGGCGATGGCGTTATAGGCTTGGGAGACACGTTCCCACCGCTTGTCGCGGTCCATGGCGAAGTAACGGCCGATCACAGTGGCGACCGGAACGCCGTCCGGCAGTGCGGCTTGCAGGCGCTTGAGGTCCTCGCCGGCGGATTGCGGGGGCGTGTCGCGGCCGTCGGTGATGGCATGCACGGCGGTCTTGATGCCGGCCTTGTGAAGGTAGCCGGCGATGGCCGCGCCGTGGTCCTGGTGCGAATGGACGCCGCCGGGTGAGACGAGGCCGATCAGGTGACAGGTGCCGCCGGTCTTTTTGAGTGCATCGACCAGTCCGACGAAGGCCGGCATCCGGGCGATGCTGCCGTCTTGCACGGCATCGCCGATGCGCACCAGTTCCTGCTTCACCACGCGGCCGGCGCCGATGTTCAGATGGCCAACCTCGGAATTGCCCATCTGGCCGTCCGGCAGGCCGACATCGCGGCCGGAGGTGTGCAGGAAGGCGTGCGGGCAGGTCTCCCACAGGCCGGTGAAGGTCGGGGTTTTGGCTAAGCGGACCGCGTTATCGGCATTCACCTCTCGCCAGCCGAAGCCGTCGAGGATCACCAGCATTACCGGTCGTGTTGCCATGGTCGGTTGTCCTTATGTTTACCCGGGTCCGGGCGCCTGCGTAGCGCCCGGGGTTCCCCGGGGCAAGCCGGGGTTACTTCACGCCCAGCGCCGCCAGTCCGGCCTTTGCCGTCACCGCGTCTTGAGTAAAGATGCCGCCGCTGGCGCCGATCGCGCCGACCAGCTTGCCGTCGATCACGATCGGAAAGCCGCCCTCGCTGGCAACGCCGCCGTTCAACCCGACCAGGCCGAGCATGTTCGGGGAACCGCCGTTGGCGGCGGCCTGGAACACGCCGGACGGGCGGCGGAACAGCGCCGCAGTACGTGCCTTGGCTTGAGAGATCGGGATCGATGCGTATTGCGTGCCATCCATCGTTGCATGGGCGACCAGATTGCCGGCGGGATCCACGACCGTGATTGACATTTTCCAGTCGTGTTTCCTGGCTTCCGCGGCCGCGGCCGCGATCGCCTTGTTCGCTGCATCCAATCCGATCGGCGTGCCATAGGGAATGTCGAACGGCATCGCTTCCGGCACCGCTGCCCTGGCGGTGGATGGCGTTTGTGCGTGTGCCATTGGCGCGGCAAGGGCCAGGGCAGCGATAAGTGTCGCGGCGATGCGCATTATTAAAACCTCCCATTGATACCTGCCGCTTCAGCGACGGTTCCCGGGTGGTACTTCCGAAACGGATTCCCGGCAATGGCGCCCGAAACTTGACCATTTCTTCCCGTGGGTTTCCCATACCGGCCAGGAAAAACGAAACCAGGAGGGGCTCGATGCATGATACGGTGATCAGGGGCGGCACCATTGTCGATGGTACTGGCCAGCCAGCCTATACCGGTGACGTGGCGATGGATGGCGACAAAATCGTGCAGGTCGGCGGCAAGGCTGGCCCTGGTAAGCGGGAGATTGACGCTGACGGCCTGCTGGTGACGCCGGGCTGGGTCGATGTCCATACCCATTACGACGGCCAGGCGACCTGGGACCCGGTCCTGGCGCCGTCCTCCTGGCACGGGGTGACAACGATCCTGTTCGGCAATTGCGGCGTGGGATTCGCGCCGGTACGGAACGAGGACCACTCCGCGCTGATTGGCATGATGGAATCGATCGAGGAAATTCCCGGTATCACCCTCGCGGACGGCCTGAAATGGAACTGGGAAACCTTCCCGCAATATCTGGACGCGCTGGATCACCTACCCCGAGCGATTGATATCGCCGCGCAGATTCCTCATCACCCGCTGCGGGTTTATGTGATGGGTGAGCGAGCGATCAGGCGAGAGGCTGCGACCGGCGACGATATCGCGGCGATGCGCGATGCGGTGAGGGCCGGGCTGGAGGCGGGCGCGTTCGGGTTCACCACGTCGCGGACCAACTCCCACAAGACACCGACGGGTGAGATGGTGCCGGGCCGGTATTCTGAGGTGGACGAGCTGCTTGGCATTGGTTCCGCGTTCAAGGGGCTGAAGCACGGTGCGTTCGGGGTGAACAGCGACTTCGACGATGAAACCGAAGAGCTGAAATGGATGACCAGGCTGGGCCAGGACACCGGGCGCCCGGTGTGGTTCCTGCTGACCGACCGGCCCACCGACACGGTGCGCTGGCGGCGCCTGATGGATGGGGTTCACAAGGCTCGGTCGCAGGGCGCGATGGTCACCGCGCAGATCGCCGGCCGGCCGGTCGGGGTGATGCTGGGAATCGATACGGCATTGAACCCATTCTCCATCCGGCCAAGTTATCAGGCGCTGCTGGCATTGCCGGTGGCGGAACGGATCAGACGGATGCAGGACCCGGCATTCCGAGCGCAGGTGCTGTCGGAGGCGCCGTCGCCGCAATTGCTGAACCGGCTGTCGCAGTTCCGCCAGCATATCGTGACCCGCTGGAACCGCATGTTCCCGATGGCCGATCCGCCGAATTATGAGCCGGAGGAAAGGGACTCGATCGCGGCGATCGCGGCCCGCACGAACCATACGCCGGATGAGGTTGCTTACGATTACCTCGCAGGTGGCGCGGAGCGGTTCCTGTTCTTCCCCATTGTTGGCTACAACGAGGATAATCTGGACATCATCCACACGATGCTGACGGACGATGCCACGATTCTGGGGCTTTCTGACGGCGGGGCGCATTGTTCCTCGATTGTCGATGCCAGCGTGCCGTCGTGGATGCTGATTCACTGGGCGCGCGATCGATCGCGTGGGCCGCGGTTCCCGCTGGAGACGATGGTGCGGCGCCAGACCAGCGAGACGGCGGACTTTTTTGGCTTCCACGATCGCGGCCGCCTGGCGCCTGGCAAGAAGGCCGACGTGAATGTGATCGATTACGCGGCGATGCGTCTGCACGTTCCCGAAGTCGTTTACGATCTGCCGATGAACGGGCGGCGGCTGGTGCAACGGGTCGATGGTTACCGGCACACGTTCGTTTCCGGCGCTTCGACGTTCGAGAACGGGGTCTACACGGGCGCCACGCCCGGCCGTTTGGTGCGTGCCCGCGCCGTTTGACGCACGTTGACGAATGGGGTGGGCGGTGCCATCAGGGATCGCCCATTTCCTTTGCGATCGAACCGGGGAGAGAACGATGGAAAAACGTAGGCTGGGTCAGTCATCTTTGGAAGTGGCGCCGATTACCTTCGGCTGCAACGTCTTCGGCTGGACCGCCGATGAGAAGACATCCTTCGCTTTGTTGGACGCCTGGGTGGATGCCGGGTTCAACTTCCTGGACACGGCGGATGTTTATTCGCGCTGGCATACCGGCAACAGCGGCGGCGAGTCGGAAACGATTATCGGCAAATGGCTGAAGGCGCGCGGCAACCGCGACAAAATCGTGCTGGCGACCAAGCTGGGCATCGAGATGGGGCCGGATAAGAAGGGGCTCTCCCGGGCGTATATGCAGACGGCGGTGGAGGCTTCGCTGCGGCGGCTGCAAACGGATTATATCGACCTTTACCAATCGCACCGCGACGATCCGGAAACGCCGATCGAAGAGACGCTGTCGGCGTATGCCGAGCTGATCAAGGCCGGCAAGGTGCGTGAGATTGGGGCTTCAAACTTCACGGCGGATCGTTTGGGTGAGTCGTTGAAGGTCAGTGCCGCGAAGGGGCTGCCGCGCTATCAGAGTCTGCAACCGCAGTACAACCTGATGGAACGCGCGGCCTTCGAGGGGCCGTTGGAAGACCTTTGTCTGGCCGAGAAAATCGGTGTCATCGGATACTATTCCCTGGCCAGCGGCTTTTTGACTGGCAAGTATCGGTCCAAGGCCGATATCGAAGGTCGGGCGCGTGGACCCGGAGTGGCGAAATACCTGACGGACTTTGGTCTTGGCGTGATCAAGGCGCTGGATGAGGTTGCCGCCCGTTATGAAGCCAAGCCGGGGCAAATCGCGCTGGCATGGCTGATCGCCAGACCGAGCGTGACGGCGCCGATCGCGAGTGCGACCAGTTTGGAGCAGGTGGCCGAATTGGTGGAAGCAGCGGAGATCGAACTGGATGCGGACTCGATTGCCATGATCGATGCAGCCAGCACACCGCGATAACCGATGCGGCAAGTCCTCCCGGGCCTTGGTTCGGGAGGGGTAAACCTCTTTACAAATTTGCTTTACGCCAGTTCTGGCGTGGGCGCAGGATGCCCGGACAACAAGACGGCTGGAACAATCCGGCCGCGTCAGGGAGCCTCCGTCATGAAAACAACAAGCGCGTTTCCGCGCCGCTTTCTGTTGGCCGGTGGAATTAATCTTCTGGCATCACCGGCCATCGTTGGACGAGCGGCTGCCGCGACCCGCGGCGTGACTGATGACGAAATCGTCATCGGGACGATGACCGACCTGTCGGGCGTGACCGCCGTGGCCGAGGCGCCCGGTGAGCCGGCGGAGGGTTTCTATTCCATGGCGCCGGCGCTCTACCGCTACCCTGACGATCCCAAGCCGGCCGTGCGGGCACTGACCACGGCGTATCGCCAGCGGTTCGGTTTCGACATAAACTATCTTGGCGAGGCCGGTTATACCTGCGCGACGTTCACGGTTGCCGCACTGGAAAAGGCTGGGCGCGACCTGACGCTGGACAGTTTTATCGGGGCAATGGAGAGCATGAAGGACTGGCATGACGTCTTCGGCGGCCCGGCGCTGTCGCTGAGCCCGACGAACCATCACGCGTCCAGCCGCTCATTCCTCTCGGTGGTCAAGAGCAAGCGGTGGACACCGGTCATGGAGCACCCATTGAGCTTCTGAGCCCGGGCGCCGGCCGGTTACCGCCGGCGCCCAACCGAAACGCCGTTCACGCCGCCGAACTGGGACGCGCTGCCATCCGTTCGTACCAGGCAGTCAGGTTCGTGTTTGCCGGGTCCAGGCCCTGGCGAACGGTGGCGGCGAATTGCAGGAATGCGAACAGGAAGATATCGGCAAGTGTAAACCGGTCGCCGCAAATAAACGTCCGCCCGGCGATCTGCTTGTCCAGCCAGGCCAGCTTTTCCTTGGCGATCGTCTTCAGGTCGTCCGCCGCATGGGGAATACAGCGAATCCGGTTGGCGAACAGCTTCAACCCTTCGGCGGAACGGAACCCAGCGACCATCGGCTCGATAATCCCCAGGTCGATACGGCGGATCCACATCCGGGTCTCCGCCCGTTCTTCGGGGGTGGACCCGATCAGGCTGGGACCGGCGGCCGCGATTTCATCCAGATATTCGCAGATCACGGTGATTTCGCTCAGGTAACTGCCGTTATCCAGTTGCAGGGCCGGCAGGGTTCCTGTCGGGTTCTTTGCGATATAGGGCTCCTGACGGTTTTCGCCGGCAAGCAGATCGACTTTCTGGGTCTCGATGCCGGATACACCGCGTTCGGCGATGAACATGCGAACGACTTTGGGGTTCGGTCCTATGGAATCGAATAACAGCATGGGTGCGTCTCCTTCGGGGCTTTAGCTGTATTGCTTACGCAGTTCTCGTTTCAGCAACTTGCCTGCGGTATTGCGTGGCAGGTTATCCACGAACAGGATTTTCTTCGGTAGTTTGTAAGGCGCCAGATGTGCCCGGGCGTGGGCGATCAGGGTGGCTTCGTCCGCCCGGTGTTCGGGGCGCAGGACAACGAATGCCGACACAGCCTCTATCCACTTGTCATCGGGCAGGCCGACCACGGCGACTTCCGAGACGGCTGGGTGGGTGAACAGCACTTCCTCGACCTCACGGCTGGCGACCAGCACGCCGCCGGTGTTGATGACGTCGCGAATGCGATCGACGATGTACAGATAGCCTTCCTCGTCGAAGTAGCCGACGTCCCCGGAATGAAACCATCCGCCGGCGAATGCCTCCGCGGTCTCGGCCGGCTTGTTCCAGTAGCCGGTCATCAGATGCGGGGAACGATGGACGATTTCCCCGTGTGTGCCGGGCGGCACATCGTTCATGTCGGTATCGACGACGCGGGTTTGCACGTTCAGGCAGGGCCGCCCGCAGGAGGCCGGGCGAGCGTCGTGCTCCTCGGGCCGCAACGATGTCGCCAACGGCGCGATCTCGGTTTGGCCATAACAGTTGTAAGGGCGGGCTTTCGGCAGCCGCTCCCGCAGTTCGTGCAGCACCGGCACGGGCATGATCGACGCGCCGTAATAGACTTTCTCCAGCGAACTCAGGTCGCGTTTCGCGAAGTCGGGGTGGCGCAGCAGGCTGATCCAAACAGTTGGCGGCGCGAAGAACGAGGTGATTTTCTCCTGCTCGATCAGCCGCAGCACGGTTTCCGGCACCGGGGATTCGATCAGGATGTTGCGTGCGCCAACCAGAATTTGCGGCAGCGTAAACGCGTGCATCTGGGCGGTGTGATACAGCGGCAGTGCGGCAAGGCATTGGTCGGTCTCGGCGTAGTCCATATTGTGGATCACCGAGTAATACTGGGACACCATCGCCTTGTGGGTCATCATCGCACCCTTTGGTGCGGCGGTGGTGCCGGATGTATAGACGATTTGCGCCAGGGAATCGTCCTCCAGGTCGGGTTCCGGCCCGATCGGGGCATCCGGGTCCAGCGCCACAGGAATCAGCTCCTGGATCGGCCGCGATGGAATGTCGATCGCTTTCAGGTTGGCTTCCAGCCCGGCCCCGACGAGCACCAGCCGGGAGCCGGACTGGCCGACGATGTAGGACAGTTCCTCGTCCGTCAGCGCATAGTTGATCGGAACATGCACGAACCCGCCGCGCAGGCAGGCCAGGAAAGCGATGAAATAGGCATCGGAATTCCGGCCGTACGCGGCGATGCGATCCCCGGGATTCAGCCCCAGCGCGGCGAAATGGCCAGCCACGCGGTCGGCTGCCAAGTCCAAGGCGGCAAACGACCAGTCTCTGTCCTCGAACACTAATGCCGAACGGCCCCGGTACATGCGCGCGGATCGGCGAAGGGCGTCGCCAACCGTGTTGCGGCGGATCAGATCCATATCAGGCCACCGCTTCCGCTTCGATTTCAATCACCCAGCGCGGATCGGCCAGACCGGCGACGATCAGCAGCGTGGAAGCTGGTGCGTGGGTGCCGAATACATCTGTCCGCGCCTTTCGGTATGCATGCAGCAGATCCCGATCGATCAGGAAGGCGGTGGTCTTGACCACATTGGCTACCGTCATGCCATTGGCGGTTAGCACCGCCCGCAAATTGGCCAGCGCCCGGACGACCTGCGCCTCCCGCGACTCCGACACCGAACCGTCGGCCGCCATGCCCACTTGGCCGGAGATGATAAGACGGCGGTAATCGCCGGTAATCTGGATCGCCTGCGTGTAGCCGGTCGGCTTGGCGACGGCGGGCGGATTGCTTTTGATGATTTCAGCAGGCACGTCACGTCTCCCGGTATTGTTGCAGGCGGCTCATCGTTCCAGGTGGGCCTGTACTTCCCGCTGGATGAACAGCATATCGACAGGATTCGCAACTGGATTACCAGCGCGGTGACCCCAGATGCCGGGTATCGGCCGAAGTACCGCGTCGGCCAGGAACGGCAGCTCCGCTTCGTTGTCGGCGGTGCGAAAATACAGATCGGTGGCGCCTGGCATCAGCAGAACGCGGGCCCGGATAGCGCGCAGCGCTGCCTCCAGATCGCCCTCATAAAGATTGTTGGCGCCGATGTCGGCGGCATCCCAGGTCCGCAGTTGGGCATACAGATCGGCGGCGGGACGTAGGCCGAACCTGTCCTCCCAGTCGGTCTTCAAGAAGGACTCCAGGTCGGCGGCGCCCAGATTAGGCTTTGGCGCCGAACCCAGATGCAGGCCGGCGCGATAGAAATCCTGACTCAGCGCCCACGCTGCGTAGATACGCCCGAAAGCCCGCTTGGCCGCCCGCGGTTCGGCGGAGAACCGGCCGTTGCCGACATGCTCCGGCGCGGCCTCTAGCGTCGCCATCAGGGAGCGGAGGAACACCTGGTTATGCACAGCCGTACGGGCGACGCCGCAGTTGACCACGATGCGCTCGACCGCATCCGGAAACAGGGCCGCCCAGTGATAAGCCTGCAAGGCGCCCATCGACCAGCCATAGACACAGGCGACGTAATCGATGCCGAACAGCTTCGCCAGGGCTTCCCGCTGAACCCGCACATTGTCATGGACGGTGACCACGGTTGGGTAATTATCGGTGTTGGATGGGGACGACGACAGCCCATTGCCGAACATATCGGGGATGACAATGAACCAGCGCGTCGGGTCCAGGATTTTGCCCGGGCCGATCAGCCACTCCAGGTCCGGATGCTGAGCAGCGTAGCTGGTGGGATAGATGATAACGTTATCGCGCGCCGGGGACAGCGTGCCATGCGTCTTCCAGGACAGTCTGGCGGATTGTATCCGCGCACCGGATTGAAGGGTGACATCACCCGCTTCGTAGATGCCCTGCCGGTTCGGCCAGTCCATGTGTTCCCCTCTCGCGATCGCGGGAGCGGAGTATGGGGCAGAGTGCCGCGCTCTGTTAACTGCTGCCGATCAAAATTCCGACCGCGAATACCAACGCACCGCCGAAAGCCACCTGCAATGTGGCCGACAGGGGCGGGGTATCCATGTATTTCCAACGTATCCAGGAAATCACCGCCAGTTCGACAATCACCACGCCGATCGCCACCGCCATGGCGGTCCAGAAATACGGGATCAGAAACGGCAGCGTATGGCCAATGCCGCCGGCGGTGGTCATCAGGCCGCAAATGCCGCCGCGAATCAGCGGGGCGCCACGACCGGTCAAGCTGCCGTTGTCCGACAGCGCCTCGGCGAAACCCATGGAGATACCGGCACCGACTGACGCCGCCAGTCCCACCAGGAATGTCTCCCATGTGTTGTTGGAGGCGAAGGCCGCCGCGAACACCGGGGCCAAGGTGGAAACCGATCCGTCCATCAGGCCGGCCAGACCCGGTTGGATAACCCGCAGCACGAATGATTGGCGGGCGTGCGCGTCTTCGTCACGGCGGACGTTCTCGGGAAGGTTCTCCTCCGTCAACTGGTCCGCACGGTGTTCATGTTCTACCTCGGCGTCGGCGAGGTCACCCAGCAGCTTGCGAATCGTCACGTCCTCGCTGCGCGCGGCGGCTCGGCGGTAGAAGCCCTGGGTCTCCGTCTCCATGCTTTCCGCCAGGTTGCGGACGGCATCCAGGTTCATCGGCGCCATCTGCCAGACCGGCTTGTGCTGGATGAAGCCGCGGATGTCCTGGCGGCGAATCAGCGGGATGTGTTCGCCGAACTTGCCGCGGTACACGTCCAGCAGGCGGCGGCGATGATCGCCTTCCTCGGCCGCCATTTCGGTAAAGACTTTGGCGCTGCCAGGATAGTCGGTGCGAAGGCCTTCGGCGATATCCAGATAGATACGGCCGTCCTCCTCCTCGTTAGCGATAGCAAGGGCGAGGATTTCGCGTTCAGTCAGGTCGGAGAAGTTGCGCATGGGGCGGAATGTGGCCGAGATGGACAATCCGTCAAGTAGGGATCGTAATGATGAGAATGCTTCTCAAACACTGGCGGTTGTTTGACTGCCCGGGTAGTACGGGGTTTCCGATTTATTAACCTTTGCCGGCTTATGAATGCGTGCGGCCAGTCTGGAACAAGGTCGAAGTGAGTGGGGTTCTGGCAGCAGAAGCCCCGCTACGATGGTGCGGACTAC
>JAKBCJ010000311.1 GCA_021807975.1 Pseudomonadota bacterium
AGGTGATGAAAATCGCCGAAAAGATCGCCAACCTGTCGCCGGTCGCGGTGCAGTTCGCGAAACAGGCGGTGAACCGTTCGTTCGAGATGACGCTGGTCGAAGGCGTGCGGCACGAGCGGGCGTTGTTTCTGTCGCTGTTCGGGACTCCCGATCAGAAGGAGGGCATGGCGGCGTTCGTGGAGAAGCGCAAACCCAGCTTTCAGGTGGGATAAGGCGCGCCTGCTGCCGCGTGACGTGACCGGGCACTGTCCGGTCACGCATTCCCCGCTTATATGGAAATACTATATCCGCATCCCCGAAGCGGCATCGCTTCTATAGGCGCTGGGGGCCTATTTCCCGGATCGTACTGAACGATCATTGGGCCGAATGCCCTGGCACCGGCCCCCGGGAGCACCACTATGCTTGATCTCGTTTTTCTGTTGACCGGCGCGGCATGTCTGGGCGTGTGCGGGCTGTACGCATTCGCCTGCGATCACCTGTAGGACCGCGACGATGATCCTGGACTACGCGCTGGGCGCCCTGGTGACGATTTTTCTTCTTGGCTACCTGGTTGTTGCCCTGGTCAAGCCGGAACGCTTCTAGCGCGCGATCCACGCAGCGGCACCGCCGCCATCGCGATCGAATCTCCCCAGTGGGAATCACACCATGACATTGAACGGCTGGCTTCAGGTCGCGCTTTTCTGCGCCCTGCTGATGCTCCTCACCAAACCGCTGGGGGGCTATATGACCCGCGTCTTCGCCGGGGAGCGAACACCGCTGTCCCCGGTTCTAAGGCCGGTTGAACGCGGCCTGTATTGGATCTCCGGCGTGGATGAAGCCGAGGAACAGCACTGGCTCAGTTATGCGATCGCGATGCTGGCGTTCAGTTTCACCGGCTTCGTGGTTTTGTACGCGTTGCAGCGCCTGCAGGCCGTGTTGCCGCTGAACCCGCGGCACTTGGAAGCGGTCACGTCGGACCTGGCGTTCAATACCTCTGTCAGTTTCGTGACCAACACGAACTGGCAATCCTACGTGCCCGAAACGACCATGAGCTATCTTGTGCAGATGGCGGGGCTAACCGTGCATAATTTTGTCAGCGCCGCGACCGGGATCGCCCTGGCGCTGGCGCTGATTCGCGGGTTCAGCAGGCGATCGGCGAAGACCGTTGGTAATTTCTGGGTCGATATGACACGCGGCACGCTTTATGTGCTGCTGCCGATTTCCATCCTCGCCGCCCTGGTAATGATCTGGCAGGGCGTGCCGCAAAACCTGTCCGATTATACCGATGTCACGACATTGGAAGGCGGCAGGCAACTGATCGCCCAAGGGCCTGTCGCCTCGCAGGAAGCGATCAAGATGCTCGGTACCAACGGTGGCGGGTTCTTCAACGCGAACTCCGCCCATCCGTTCGAAAATCCCACCGCGCTGACCAATCTTCTGCAAATGGTGCTGATCTTCTCGATCGGCGCGGCACTGACCAACGTGTTCGGCCGCATGGTCGGCGACCAGCGCCAGGGCTGGGCGGTCTTCGCCGTCATGGGGCTGCTGTTCCTGGCCGGAACCGGCGTGGTGTACTGGTCGGAGGCCGCCGGCAATCCGCTGCTGGCGCATCTGCCGCTGGACCATCTGGCCGGAAATATGGAGGGCAAGGAAGTCCGCTTCGGCATCGCCAACTCCGCGCTGTTCTCCACTATCACCACCGATGCGTCCTGCGGCGCCGTCAATGCGATGATCGACAGCCTGACTCCGCTGGGCGGCATGATCCCGATGATCAACATCATGCTGGGTGAGATCATCTTCGGCGGTGTCGGGTCCGGTCTCTACGGGATGCTGCTGTTCGTCATCGTGGCCATGTTCGTGGCCGGGCTGATGGTAGGTCGCACACCGGAATACCTGGGCAAGAAGCTGGAGGCGAAGGAGGTCAAGATGGCCATGCTGGCGATCCTGATCCTGCCGCTGTCGATCCTGGGCTTCACCGCGCTGGCGGTGGTGATCCAACCCGGGCTGTCTGCACTGTCCAACGCCGGCCCGCACGGATTTTCCGAGGCGCTGTACGCTTATGTCTCGGCGACCGGCAACAACGGCAGCGCCTTCGCCGGGTTGTCAGCGAACACCCCGTTCTGGAACTCGACCCTGGGTATCGCGATGTTCATCGGGCGCTTCCTGATGATCGTGCCGATGCTGGCGGTCGCGGGATCCTTGGCCGCCAAGAAGATCGTTCCAGCATCGTTGGGCACCTTCCCCACCCATGGCGGCTTGTTCGTCGGGCTGACCATCGGGGTCATCCTGATCACCGGCGGCCTGACGTTCCTGCCCGCCCTGGCCCTGGGGCCGATCGTCGAGCATCTGTCGATGCTGTCCGGCTCTACATTCTAATTACCAAGTAACGAATAGCACACCTGGCTCAGCATAAGGCACACGCCATGGAAACCCGCTCCCGCGACCAGACCTCCAACCTGTTCGACCCCGCCATCCTGGTGCCGGCGGTTGGTCAGGCGCTGACGAAACTCGACCCAAGACTGATGATCCGCAATCCGGTGATGTTCGTTGTGGAAGTCGTCGCCACGCTGACCACCGTCCTGTTCCTGCGCGACCTGCTGTCTGGCGGGGAACATCTCGGCTTCACCTTCCAGATCATTCTCTGGCTGTGGATCACCGTCCTGTTCGCCAACTTCGCCGAGGCGGTGGCCGAGGGCCGCGGCAAGGCGCAGGCCGCGTCGCTGCGCCGAGCCAGAACCGATACGATGGCTAATCGTTTGACCGAAGCCGGAATCGAAAGCGTTCCCGCCCCGGAACTGAAACAGGGCGACATCGTGGTGGTCGCGGCCGGCGAACTGATCCCCAGCGACGGCGAGGTGATCGAAGGCATCGCCTCGATCGATGAGTCGGCGATTACCGGCGAGTCCGCCCCGGTGATCCGTGAAAGCGGCGGCGACCGTTCAGCGGTAACTGGCGGCACGCGGGTGTTATCGGACCAGATCAAGGTGCGGATCACCGCCGCGCAGGGCTCCACGTTCCTCGACCGGATGATCGCGTTGGTCGAGGGTGCGCAACGTCAGAAGACGCCGAACGAAATCGCCCTGAACATCCTGCTGGCGGGCCTGACCATCATCTTCGTCTTCGCCGTCGCCACGATCCCCAGCTTCGCCACCTATGCCGGCGGCCAGATATCGGTGGTGATCCTGGTCGCGCTGTTCATCGCCCTGATCCCGACCACCATCGGCGCGCTGCTGTCGGCCATCGGTATCGCCGGCATGGACCGTCTGGTGCGGTTCAACGTCCTGGCGATGTCCGGACGCGCGGTGGAGGCAGCCGGTGACGTCGATACCCTGCTGCTGGACAAGACCGGCACCATCACCCTGGGCAACCGTCAGGCGACCGAATTCTTCCCGCTGACCGGCGTTACCGCCCACGAACTGGCCGATGCCGCGCAGTTGTCGTCGCTGCCGGACGAGACGCCGGAAGGGCGATCCATTGTTGTGCTGGCGAAAGAAAAATACGACATACGCGGCCGCGACATGGCGCCCATGGGTGCTCGGTTTATTCCGTTTTCCGCACAAACGCGGCTGTCCGGGATCGATTACGACGGCGTTTCCATCCGCAAAGGCGCGGTCGATGCGGTGCTGAACTGGGTCCGCGGGCCGCAAGGTTCAGAACGCGGCGGCGTCGCCACGGCTGTCCGGCCCGACGCGGTGGTGAAGGAACTGACGGCCAAGTCGGAGGAAATCGCCAGGCTGGGCGGCACCCCGCTGGCTGTGGTCCGGGATGGCAAGCTGCTGGGCGTGATCTATCTGAAGGACATCGTAAAAGGCGGCATCCGCGAACGGTTTAACGAATTACGCAAAATGGGCATCCGCACGGTGATGATCACCGGCGACAATCCACTGACCGCCGCCGCCATCGCCGCCGAGGCCGGGGTGGACGACTTCCTGGCCCGGGCGACGCCGGAGGCAAAGCTGAAGCTGATCCGCGACGAACAGGCGCTTGGCAAACTGGTGGCGATGTGCGGGGACGGAACCAACGACGCCCCTGCCCTGGCGCAGGCCGATGTGGGCGTGGCGATGAATACCGGCACCATGGCCGCCCGCGAGGCCGGTAACATGGTCGATCTGGACAGCGACCCGACCAAGCTGATCGAAATCGTGGAAATCGGCAAACAGTTGCTGATGACACGCGGCGCGCTGACGACGTTCTCTATCGCCAACGATGTCGCCAAGTATTTCGCCATGATCCCGGCAATGTTCATCGCCTTCTACCCGCAACTGGCGACGTTGAACGTAATGCATCTGGCGAACCCGCGCAGCGCGATCCTGTCGGCGATTATCTTCAACGCGCTGATCATCGTGGCCCTGATCCCGCTCGCTCTGAAAGGCATCCCGTACCGCCCGATCGGCGCCGCCGCCCTGCTGCGGCGCAATCTGCTGATCTACGGCCTGGGCGGGATCGCCGCCCCGTTCGTCGGGATCAAATTGATCGACATGGCCGTCGCCGCGCTGGGATTGGCCTGAACCCGGCGACCGGCGCGCCCGATATTCCAAGGAGTAAACCCCATGTTGCAGCATATCCGCCCCGCCATCGCGATGATCGCCGGCATGACGATCCTGACCGGCCTGGCCTATCCGCTCGCGATGACCGGGATCGCTCAGACGATCTTCCCGTATCAGGCGAACGGCAGCCTGATCGAAAAGGACGGCAAAGTCGTCGGCTCGGCCCTCATCGGCCAAAACTTCACCGGCGCGAATTACTTTCACCCACGCCCGTCCGCCACCACCGATACCGACCCGAACGACGCGACCAAAACCATTGCCGCGCCTTACAAGGCGGATAACTCCGGCGCTTCCAACCTGGGACCCACCTCGAAAGCCCTGGTGGACAGGATCACGGCGGACACCACCGCCCTGGCGGCAGAGAACCCCGGCACGCCCGTCCCGATGGATATGGTCACCACCTCGGCCAGCGGACTGGACCCCGATATCTCGCCCGACGCCGCGCTGTTCCAGGTGCCCCGCGTCGCAAAGGCGCGTAACCTGCCAGAGGACCAGGTGCGGCGCATGGTGCAAGATCACGTTGTTCACCGCCTCGCGGGGCTGATCGGCGAACCGCATGTGAACGTGCTAGAATTGAACTTGGCATTGGACGCGGCAGGCCGGAGATAGATGGGCGACAGCGCGCAAACCGACCGGCGACCATCCCCCGACGCATTGCTGCGGGAGGCTCAGAAGGCCCATCGCGGCCGGCTGAAGATCTTCCTGGGCGCCGCGCCGGGCGTGGGCAAAACGTATGAAATGCTGTCGGCCGCGCACGCCCGCCTGCGCGAAAATACCGATGTGGTCATCGGCGTCGTGGAAACCCACGGCCGAAGCGAAACCCGGGCCCTGACCCGGGGCCTTGAAGCCATTCCGCCGCGGACGATCACCTATCGCGACCATACGCTAACGGAAATGGACCTGGATGCCATACTGGTCAGGCACCCCGACCTGGTGCTGGTGGATGAGCTGGCCCACACCAACGCGCCGGAAAGCCGCCATCCGAAGCGGTATCTGGATGTCGAGGAACTGCTGGCGGCCGGCATCGATGTCTATACCACCCTCAACATCCAGCACGTCGAAAGCCTCAACGACGTCGTCGCTCGGATTACCCGCATCCGGGTGCGCGAAACCGTACCGGACTCGGTGATCGAGCGCGCCGACGACATCGAGCTGATCGACCTGACCCCGGACGACCTGATCCAGCGCCTGAAGGAGGGGAAGGTCTATGTGCCCGCGCAGGCGCAACGCGCGGTGCGGCACTATTTCCAGCCCGGCAACCTGACCGCGCTGCGGGAACTCGCGTTGCGGCGCACCGCCCATCTG
>JAKBCJ010000312.1 GCA_021807975.1 Pseudomonadota bacterium
TCCAGGCCGGCGCTGGTGTCGTCTCGGATTCCGTGGCCGAAGCCGAATTCGAGGAAACCCGGCAGAAGGCTCGGGCACTGGTGCGTGCGGCGGAAGAAGCGGTCCGGTTCGCTGCCGGAAAGGCCGGCGGGAACGCGTCGGCGGGATAGGTGTCGGGCAACCGCCCGGGTTGGTTCGGCATCGCCAGACATCGTCGCCTGCTGCTTCGGCTCGTGCTGGCCCTGGTGCTGGCGGGCGGCGCAGGCTGGGTTCTGAGCCACCGCCACACGTTCAACGTGCAAGCGGTCGTGACATGGGTGGCCGGTCTGGGCGCCTGGGGACCGGTGGGGTTTATCCTGCTTTATACTGCCGGCACGGTGCTGTTCTTTTCCGGCGCGCTGCTAAGCCTCGCGGGCGGTGCGTTGTTCGGGCCGGTATGGGGAACGGTTTTCAATCTATCCGGCGCGGTGGCGGGTTCCACGTTGGCCTTCCTGATCGCGCGCACCTTGGGGGGCGACTGGATCGCCCAGCGCATGGGCGGGCGGTTAAAGCGGATGATCGACGGTGTGGAGGCCGAGGGTTGGCGCTTCGTCGCACTGACCCGGCTGGTGCCGCTGGTTCCGTTCAATCTGCTGAATTATGCGCTGGGCCTGACCCGCATACCGCTGGCCTCCTACGTGCTCGCCTCGGCGGTCTGCATGCTGCCGGGTGCTATCGCCTTCACCTGGCTTGGCTATGCCGGGCGGTCGGCGGCGACGGGGGACGCCTCGGCGCTGCGTTACGGCCTGTTCGGGCTTGGTGCGTTGGCAGCGATTGCCTTTCTGCCCCGGCTGGTCCGCCGCTTCCGCGCCCGGGCGGCGGAGTGACCCGACGCGGGGTCAGAATTCGCCGCCGCGGTATGCCTCATCCAGCCGCTTCGCATCGTCTTCCGACAGATCGGGCCATGGTTCGCCGCGCTTACGCAACGTCCCGGTAAAATTCGCCGGCCGTTTCGCATTGAACGCCGCTCGGCCTTCCTCCGCATCCATCGTCGTCTGGATCAGCATGTTGTTCATCATGTTCTGCACGTGCCACGCTTGATCATCGGGCAACTGGCCGAATCGGATGACGAATTCTTTCATCATGCGCACCGCCGCTGGCGGCAGGGTGCAGATATGCCGAGCGAGGGCCTCGGCGCGGGACATGAGTTCGGCGTGGGGGACGATTTCGTTGATCAGACCGACGCGCAGGGCCTCCGGCGCATCGAAGGCTTCGTCGGTCAGCAGGATTTTCATCGCATCGACGTAACGAAGCTGCTTGACCAGCATGGCCGGCCCGGGGCCGTTGCCGACCCAGCCCTGGGTCAGCAGACCGAACTTGAAGCGGGCATTCTCCGCACTGGCGATGCGAATGTCGGTAGAGGTCAGCAGCATGTACATCCCCGCCCCGGCCGCCCAGCCATTGATGGCGGCGATCACCGGCTTCCAGACGCGCGGGTAATGATCGCCCATGCGGCCATCGACGCCGGTTTTCTGCCCATGCACGGTGCCCGCCAGCGGCCAGAAGATGCGCTGGGTGCGAAGGTATTCGCGGTCCTCGGCGGTCAGGTCGGGACGCGGTGCGAGGTTGTGGCCGCCGCAGAAATGCCGGTCGCCCTTGCCGGTGACAATGGCGCAACGGATATCGCGGTCCTCCCACAAATCGATCCATGCTTCGGAGATCGCGTCGGAGGTCGGTTTGTCGAGGATGTTGGCCTTGGCCGGATTGTTCAGGGTGATGTAGGCGACCCCGTCGCGCTTTTCGTAGTCTATGGGCATGGACCGGGTTCCTGCTGAGGCTGTGTTGGCGGCATCGTAGGGTTGGACGGGTTTCGGGGGCAACATCGGGCGGCCCGTTAACGGTTGGTTAACCGTTGGGTGTCATGCTGGATGGGCACACGATCAGGAGGCCGCCATGACAGTTTTAGATCGTTACCGGGGCGGATTTAGTAGTGGCGATGAAATAACCGCCCCCATGGACGCAGGGTCGGCAGAGACCGCCATGACGATGAGAGGCCGTTATTCAGACGATTCGCTGCTTTCGCCGCGGTTCTTAAGCAGTTCCATGACCCCGCCTTGCGTGCTTGGAACGGCGGACCTGACCACGTTCGCGTATCAGGGAAACGGGCCGGACCAGATTCTGCGCCGCATTACCGATTATCACGACGCGCAGGGCCATAAGGCGGCGCGGTGTTACGACATGGCGGTGGCCTGCCAGCTCGACTTCCGACGGGCGGATGGACTGCAAAACCTGAATGCCGCGCTGCAAAGTTGCGAGGTGTTCCGGATCGCGGGCGGTGATACCCGGCCGGGCGTGCTGCGCCTGCTGGCACTGATGGCGCCCGGCGACCTGATGACCAACACGCCGCTGGATTTCCTGACCAACCATCTGAACGTGCGGCTGGATTTGCTCTACCTGGTGCCGGATCGGCCGTTGCCGGCGACCATCCCCGATCATGACATCGCGTTCTTCGCGGTTGGGGAAACGACGCCGGAGAGTTTAGCCCGGCTGAACCGGTTGTTCGCCGCATGGCCCGGGCCGGTGCTGAACAACCCCCGGTTCCTGCCGGCGATGCAGCGCGATACGTTGTCGCGGTCCCTGTCGGGCATTCCGGAGATTCGCAGTCCTGCCGTCGTGTCGGTAACGCGGCGCGATTTGGAATCCGGCGCCGCGCCGGGGTTCGGCTACCCATGTCTGATCCGCCCGCTAGGGTCCCACGCCGGTGCCGGACTGGCCCGCCTGGAGAACGAAGATGACCCGGGCGAATACTTGCGCTCATCCTCCGCCCGGGCGTTTTATCTGACCGAATTCGAGGATTACCGCGGGGCGGACGGGCTGTACCGGAAATACCGCATCGCCTTCGTCGGTGGAAAACCGTTTCTGTGTCACATGGCGGTTTCCGAACACTGGATGGTTCATTACCTGAACGCCGGGATGACGGAATCTGCATCCAAACGCGACCAGGAAGCCGCCGCGATGGCCGGATTCGACAGCGGCTTCGGCCAGCGGCATGCGGCCGCATTCGCGGCCCTGCATGAACGGCTGGGGTTCGATGTTTACTCGATCGATTGCGGCGAGACCCGCGACGGCCGGCTGCTGATGTTCGAGGCTGATACCGCGGCGATTATTCATCTGATGGATCCGCCGGATCTGTTTCCTTACAAACAGCCGCAAATGCGCCGCGTATTCGATGCGTTCGGGGACCTGCTCCGGCGGCAGGTTCGCGGTAACGACGATGATCGGGGTCCGGTCCCGGGGCCAGGCGGGATCGCAAGGACGGTTCTTTTTGCCGCGGATACGCACCGGTAAACGCCGATGAACCCGGCGGCAACCGGTCGCCCGCGGCATCGCGGGAAGCAAGCCGCTTGGAAAAACGGGTGCTTTCAGCTTGGAACCAGTCCCGGAAACACCGCGATCAAGGCCAGCACCCCGGCCATGATGAACACATAAGGCAGCGTGCCCATCACGATCCGCCGCAACGGCACATCGGGCGCCACGCTCTGCACCACGAACAGATTGAGCCCTACCGGCGGATGGATCAGCGCCATCTCCATATTGATCACCACTATGACCCCGAACCAGATCAGGTTCCAGTGAAACGCCTGCACGACAGGGATCAGGACCGGCATGGTCACCACGATGATCGCGATCGTCTCCATGAAGCAGCCGAGGAAGATCAGCAGCAGATTGATGGAGATGAACAGCAGCCATGGCGCCACATGCGCCTGTACCACCGTGTGGGTCAGCTCGGACGCCACCTGACTGGTGGTCATCACGTAGCCGAACACGATGGCCGACGCGATCACCGACAGGATCATGGCGCTGTTCTGCGCCGCCGTGACCAGTATCTGCCGGAACCTGGTCCAATGCAGTTCACGATACACCACCCCGGCCAGAAACAGGCTGGCGACGATGCCGAACGACGCCGCTTCCTGCGGCGTGGCGATGCCGAGATAGAGCGAACCGAGAATAATGGCGATCAACAGAGCGAACGGCCCGATGTCCCGCAACGCCCCCACCCGCTCCCGGAATGAAGCAAGCTGGCGCGGCGCTGCGACAGGCCTGCCCCGGTTTTTGCCGCGCAAAGCCAGCACGATCTGAAACAGCGAGAACGCCACGATCATGATCAGCCCCGGCACCAGCGTGGCGACGAACAGCTTACCGATCGATTGTTCGGCAATAATGCTGTAAACGATCAGCGGAATACTTGGCGGCAGCAGAATACCCAGCGTGCCGCCGCCGGCCACCGCCCCGCAGGCCCGCGCCTCCGGAATGTCGTGCCGGCGCATTTCAGCGATGGCGAACCCGCCTATCGCCGCCGCGGTCGCCACCGAGGACCCGGACACCGCCGCCATCACCCCGCAGGCCGCCGTGGTCGCTACCACCAGCCCGCCGGGCAGCCCATCGAGTATCGTCGCCAACGCGCTGTAAAGCCGCGCCCCCATCCCCGAAGCCGCCACGATAGCGCCCATGAACATGAACATCGGCACCGAGGTCAGCGTGAAGGTGGTCACCGAACTCCAGTAGGTGTTGGCGAGCATCGACAGCCCATCGAGCCCGCCGCCGGTCAGCGCCAGCACGGACATCGCCACGAACAACAAGGCAAAGGCGATCGGAACGCCCAGAGACAGCAAGCCCAGCAAGCCGCCAAACATACCAAGACCGATAAGCACGATATGACCCTACTTGCTGGCGGTGTTGTCAGGCTGAACAAGCGGCACCGCGATCCGCACGATCTGGGCAAGCGCCAGAAGAAAGCTGCCGGCGAACAGACTAAGGTAGGGAATCCACAGCGGTATCGACAGCATCCCCCAGGAATGTTCGTTGCTGTCCCAGGCGTCCCACCAGAAATTGCCGCACAGCCACAGCAGCATGACAGAAACGAAGGCGGTGATCACGCCGGACACCCGGGCAAGCACGCGCCGCGCCGGCAGTCCGAGGAAGTGGCCGAGTATGTCGATCTTCAGATGCCGCCCCTGCCAGGCAAGCGAGGCCATGCCGACAAAGGCCATGTAGCCCATCAGATAGGTGGTCACGTCGGTGACCCAGACGTCGGACAAGCCGAACAACTCCCGTGCCAGCGCGCCATAGGATATCACCCCGACGGTCAGGATGACCGCTACGCCGACCGACAGGCCGATCCAATGGAACAGCCTGTCGAGCGCCCCGACGAACCAGCCTCTCACTTGTAAAGCGCTATGCTTTTATCGAGCAGGGCCGCGGCGCCCGGGATTTCAGCCCGGAATTTCGCGAAGCTGACCTTCTGGAACAGTTGCTGCCACTGCTTCCACTCCTCCAGCGTCATCTTGTGGATCGCATCCCCGTGGTCGGCGAACAGTTTGGCGACCCGGGCGTCCTCCGCCTTGGCCCCATCGAACGCCTGCTGTTCCAGGCCCTGGCCCACGTCCACCAGGATTTTCTGCTGCTCCGGCGTCAGCTTCTTCCAGGTTTTCATGCTGATGGCGATCGGCTCGATGGTGTAATAGATGCTGTAGTTCTCCGGGGAGTTATAATACTTTGCCACTTCGTACAGCCGGTACGAACCGAAGGTGCCCGAGGAGGTCCACAGCCCATCCAGCAGCCCCAACTGCAACGCGCTGTAGGTTTGCGGTGAGGCCAGCGACACGGTGCTGGCGCCTGCGCTTTGCAACGCGGCTTCCATCATCTTCCCGGCGGCGCGAACCTTTTGCCCTTTGAGGTCGTCGGGCACGTTGATCGGCTTGGATTTCGACGCCATGCCGCCGGATATCTGAATCCAGCAGAGTGTTTTGAACCCATACGCCTCCGCTTTGGCTTCCAGTTCCCGCCACGGTTCGGACTTACGGAAATCGAAC
>JAKBCJ010000313.1 GCA_021807975.1 Pseudomonadota bacterium
ACCATCAGGGAAGCCGTGGAACGGGAATATGCCGCCATCAGCGCAATTCGCGGAATCGCCTTGCTGATCCGCGTTAAAGTCCTGCTTGCTCGCGAAAGGCCCCACCACCCGATGCCCCGGGCCGTACCCCCGGTGCCGAGCGGTCCCCGCGGCCGCCGTGCGATTGGATGACAACCTTCTGCGCCCCATAAGTGTTAAAGCGGGCTGCAACCCTCTTGTGTCATGGCCATGCCTGGCGCGGTCACCCGCGCTTCGACGGCCGGTGCGGCGATGGCCGGGACTGCGCCAGCCGACGACGGAAGCGCAACGTCCGGCTCTGGCACGGGGTCCTGACCTCCGCCATCAATGCCCTGCCCCCCTACGTCCCGCAGAACGTCTGCAGCACCCTCTCCTCCTCCCTCGGCGGCGTCGCGTACAGTGCCAGCGCTGGATCGTCGTCGAACGGTCGCGCCAGCACTGCCAGCAGAGCCTCGAACGGCTGGAAATCGCCCCGTTCCACGGCGGCGGCCAAGGCCGCCTCCACTAGATGGTTGCGCGGGATAAATATCGGATTCACCGTCCGCATCGCCGCCGCCGGGGCTTCCTCGCCCGCCAACCGGTCCCGCCACCGTTCCAGCCACGCGTCGAACGCCGCGCCGTCGGCGAAGAGCGAACGCACACCCGCCGCGTCCCCGTCCGCCGCGTCGGCCAGACGCCGGAACGTGAGGGTGAAATCCGCCCGGTTAGCCGCCATCAGCTTCAGCAAATCCCCCGTCAGCGCGTCATCCCCTTCCCGCTGATTTTGCAGTCCGATCTTCCGGCGCAATCCGCCGAAATACGCCGCCTGGAACCGCGGGGCGAACGCGGCCAGGGCGTCCTTCGCCGCTTCTTCGTTATCCCCAAGCAACGGAATCAGGCACTCGGCCAACCGGGCGAGATTCCACAATGCGATGCGGGGCTGATTGCCATAGGCATAGCGGCCCTGTTCGTCGATCGAACTGAACACCGCGCCCGGATCGTATTCGTCCATGAACGCGCAGGGGCCGTAGTCGATCGTTTCACCCGAAACCGAGCAGTTGTCGGTGTTCATGACGCCGTGGATGAAGCCGATGCATAGCCATTGCGCCATCAAATCGGCCTGGCGGGCAACCACGCCGTCCAGGAATGCCCGATAGGGATTGGCCGCCGACCCGGCCCCGGGGTAGTGCCGCTGAATCGCGTAATCCGCCAGCAGCCGCACCGCCTCGGCATCCTCGCGCGCGGCGAAATACTGGAAGGTTCCGACGCGGATATGGCTGGCCGCCACCCGGGTCAGCACGCCGCCCGGCAGCATCGTCTCCCGGATCACGGCTTCTCCGGTGGCCACCGCCGCCAGCGTTCTCGTGGTCGGGATGCCCAGGGCGAACATCGCCTCGCTGATCAGGTATTCGCGCAGCACCGGCCCCAGCGCCGCCCGGCCGTCGCCGCGGCGGGAAAACGGAGTCGGCCCGGAGCCCTTCAACTGGATGTCGCGGCGGATGCCGTCGCGCCCGACGACCTCGCCCAGCAGATTGGCCCGTCCGTCGCCCAGTTGCGGCGAGAAGTGCCCGAACTGATGCCCCGAATACGCCTGGGCCAACGGCTGCGAGCCCGGTGCCACGGCGTTGCCGGCCAGGATCGCCACGCCCTCGGGGCTGGCCAGCGCCGCCGGGTCGATGCCAAGGGTCTCCGCCAACCCGGTATTCAGCCGGATCAGCATCGGTGCGGCAACCGGGGTGGGGTCCAACCGCACGTAGAAGCGGTCAGGCAGGCGGGCATAGCTGTTGTCGAATGGAATTTGCATCGGACGATCCTATCCCGATATTTCGCTGCGGCGCATCCCTCCCTATGTTGGTGTGCATGATCCCTTTGTCAGTCCTCGACCTCTCTCCCGTTCCCGAAGGTGCCACCGCCGGACAGGCGTTGCGGAACTCCATAGACCTTGCCCGCCATGCGGAGGCGCTGGGTTACAACCGCTACTGGATGGCGGAGCATCACAACATGCCCGGCATCGCCAGTGCCGCGACCGCCGTCGCCCTGGCCCATGTGGCGGTGGCGACCAGCACCATCCGCATCGGCGCGGGCGGCATCATGCTGCCGAACCATGCCCCGCTGTTGATCGCCGAACAGTTCGGCACCCTGGCGGCGCTGCATCCCGGCCGCATCGACCTCGGCCTCGGCCGCGCGCCGGGTTCGGACCAGATCGCCGCCCGGGCGATGCGGCGCAACCTGAACGCCGATTCCGACCAGTTCCCCCGCGACGTGGTGGAACTCATGAGCTACTTCCTGCCCACCGAACCCGGGCAGGTGCTGCAAGCCGTCCCCGGCGCCGGGGAGGATGTCGCGGTATGGATCCTCGGCTCCAGCACCTTCGGCGCGCAACTCGCCGCCCATTTGGGCCTGCCTTACGCCTTCGCCTCGCACTTCGCCCCCGGCCTGATGCAAGACGCGGTGGCGATCTACCGGGAGCGTTTTCGTCCATCCGAACACTTGGCCAAGCCGCACGTCATGCTGGGCATCAACGTCTTCGCCGCCGACACCGATGCACAGGCCAAGCGGCTGTTCACTTCCTTACAGCAGGCATTTCTGAACCTGCGGCGTGGCCGCCCCGGCAAACTGCCGGCGCCGGTTGACGATATGGAGAAGCTGCTGGACCGCAACGGCAGGGCGATGCTGGCGGATGCGCTCAGTTGCTCCGTCGTCGGCGGCCCGGACACGATCCGCCAGGGCATCGACGCGTTCGTCAGATCGACTGGCGCGGACGAGCTGATGGTCACGGCGCAAATCTTCGACCCGGCAGCGCGCAAGCGGTCGTTCGAGATCCTGGCGCGGGAGGTCGTGAAGGCGACATAGGCCGTGGACGGAACCACACTGGAGGGAGTCCTGAAGTCCCGGGCGATCGGGACCGATCCCGGGATCCACGTCCAGAAATGGCTTGATATGTTCGAGAGCGAGGCAACGATCGTGAATGTTCCTTACGGAGAGCCCGACCAGGCGCGCGTGATCGACTTCTAAGGGTCGCATGTTCTGCCGAAGGTTCGGGTTGGATACCGGGTTTGCTTGCGCCCACGCCTGCGGCGTGAATCAGCTGATTCCCGCCAGGTGTCCGGCAGCGCCGGGGAATCGATCGGCACGAAAGGCTTTATGCCGACATCGATTCACGCCATAGGCGCGGGATGCTACCCGAATTCTTCCGCACCGAAAGGCTTTTCCTGCGCCCGATCGCCATGGCGGACGCCCCGCAGATCTTCGCTGCTTATGTCCGGAATCCGGAAGTCACCCAGTTCCTGATCTGGCGCCCGAATATGACCCGCCGTGATATCGAGGCATATATCCGAAGCTGCCTGGAAACACCGCCGCATCGCGCCCGCACCTATGTGCTGCAAGGCCGCAAGGACAGCGTGATCCGAGGTGGCCTGGATCTGCGCCAGGCCGACCGCCACCGGCTGGAATTCGGCTATGTCCTGGCCCGCGCCTGGTGGGGCAAAGGTCTGATGACCGAAGCCCTGACCGAAATTGTCCGGTGGGCGTTGTCGCAGCCCTCGATCTATCGCATCAGCGCCGTCTGCGATGTGGAGAACATCGGCTCCGCCCGGGTGATGGAAAAAGCCGGCCTGGTCCGCGAGGGATTGCTCCGCCGCTACCTGATCCACCCCCGGATGGGCAAGGAGCCCCGCGACTGCTTCAGCTACGCTCGCGTTCGATAAACCGGCGGCGGGACGTTGTCAGCAATCCATGTCGTCGTTGGTGCGCCGGACCAGGATTTCGCGCTTACCGACATGGTTGGCGGTGCCGATGATCCCTTCCTTCTCCATTTGCTCGATCAGTTTCGCCGCCTTGTTGTAGCCGATGTTCAAGTGCCGCTGGATGAACGAGGTCGATGCCTTGCCCTCCCGGGCGACGATGGCGACAGCCTGATCGAACAGGCTCTTGTCGCCGTCGCTGGCCCCGGCGATCCCCGACATCCCCGAGTCGCCGTCACCGCCATTGCCGTCCACCGGTTCCGTCACGTCGTCCAGATAGGCCGGCTCGCCTTGTTCGCGCAGGAATGCGACGACCTTTTCCACTTCCTCGTCCGAGACGAAGGGACCGTGAACGCGGGTGATGCGGCCGCCGCCCTGCATGAACAGCATGTCGCCCTGGCCCAGCAACTGTTCGGCACCCTGCTCGCCCAGGATCGTGCGGCTGTCGAACTTGCTGATCACCTGGAAGCTGATGCGGGTTGGGAAGTTGGCCTTGATGGTGCCGGTGATCACGTCCACGGAAGGACGCTGCGTCGCCATGATCACATGAATGCCGGCGGCGCGGGCCATCTGCGCCAACCGCTGCACCGCCTGTTCGATCTCCTTACCGGCGACCATCATCAGGTCGGCCATTTCATCGACCACAACGACGATGAACGGCAGGGGCTCCAGCGCCAGCGGCTGTTCCTCGAATGTCGGGCGGCCGGTGTCGGGGTCGAACCCGGTCTGCACCTTGCGGGTCACGACCTCGCCCTTGGCGCGCGCCTCGGCGACGCGGTCGTTGAAGCCACCGACGTTGCGGACGCCAAGCTGAGACATCGCACGGTACCGCCGCTCCATCTCCCGCACCGTCCATTTCAGCGCGGTCACCGCCTTGGCTGGTTCGGTGACGACCGGGGCCATCAGATGCGGGATGCCTTCGTAGATCGACAGTTCCAGCATCTTCGGGTCGATCAGGATTAACCGGCACTGATCCGGCGAGAGGCGGTACAGCAGCGACAGGATCATCGCGTTCACACCGACCGATTTGCCCGATCCGGTGGTGCCCGCGATCATCAGATGCGGCATCCGGGCCAGATCGGCGAAGATGGCCTTGCCGCTGATGTCCTTGCCCAGCGCCAGCGACAGCTTACCGGCGGATTTCTGCCCTTCCTCGCTGGACAGGATTTCGCTCAGGAACACCGTCTCGCGCTTGCTGTTCGGCACCTCGATACCGATCACGTTGCGGCCCGAGACCGTCGCGATACGCACGGCGGTCACCGACAGGCTGCGCGCGACGTCATCTGCCAGCCCGATCACCCGCGCGCTGCGGATACCCGGCGCCGGCACCAGTTCGTACAGCGTCACCACCGGGCCGGGACGAATTTCCACGATCTCCCCTTGCACGCCGTAATCGGACAGCACGGTTTCCAGCAGCCGCGCATTCGCTTGCAGCGCCTCCTCGCTGGGTCCGGTGGAGGCCCGGGCCGGCGGATCGTTCAGCAGATCGAGCCCGGGGAACTTCCAGCCGGCTTCCTCGAACGGCAGTTTGATCTGTTCGGCGGGCGGTTTGCGCGGCTGTGCCTGCGGCTTCACGGTCCGCACCGGACCAGCGGCGGGCGCGGTCAGGGCAGGCGCAACGCCGTAATCCGCCGACGCCCGAGGTTCTTCACGGGTGACCCGCCGGGGGGCCATGGATGGGGATGGGGATATGAACGGGGACATGGATGGGGACGGCGCGGGCAGCGGGCCATCATCGGTATCAAGCCCGTCCGGCTGCCGGTTCATCAGATTGACCAGCCAGCCGGACGCGCCGCTCATGCCGCCGGCCCCGCGCGACAGGGCACCGCCACCGGCCGAAACCGAATAGCGGGCAGCGGCACCGGCAACGCGGCCGGCGCTTTTCCACTCCGACCGAGAAAGCCCGAGCGAAAGCCAGCCGAGAATAACGGCGAGGATAGCACCGACCAGCCAGACCGCTCCCGACCCGACAATACCGAACAGCGATGCGCCGCTGCTGAATTCGGTGTCGGCGACCAGGCGTCCGATCGAGCCGCCCAGACCGGCCATCACCGGCCAAGGCGGCCCGTGTCTCGGCAGCG
>JAKBCJ010000314.1 GCA_021807975.1 Pseudomonadota bacterium
GGTCAGGACCAGTGCCCGCGGACCCAGTATGGGCCTTCCCAGTGCGGCGGAACCCATACGCGGGGCGGCGGAGGGTAATAGGCGACCGGCGGCGGCGCATAAACGACTGGCGGCGCGACATAGACCGGCGGCGGGACGGCAACGATCGGCGGCGCCCAGAGCCCGAATCCGTAGCCGCCGCGCCACCAGGCTTTCGCATCGTGCGGCATGGCGATCGTCCCGGCCGCGGCCAGGGCGGCGACAACGGCGACGGCGCCAAGACGCTTCGGAACAAACATCTCAACCCTCCTGATGCAGGTTTAACGATGCGGGATATAGGGCATCCCTGTTTCAAGTCCGATTGCGAATTGTATCCGGATGTCGCCAAACCTATCCCGCCAAACCGTACACAGCAGACGCCGTGCCGGCGAATAACGCGGCCTTTTCCGTTTCTGAAGTCCCGGCGGCGATGCGCTTGAACGCGTTCCAGGTGACCTGGTACGAACTCCATCGCTTCTGGACCGGGAAATTACTCTCGAACATACACCGGCCGGCACCGAACAAGGCGATACTGGTATCCATCCAAGGGCGCCATGCGGCGGCGATCTCCTCCGACCCTGGCGGAAACTCGCGGGATACCGCGCCGGCACCCGGCAGCCGGATCGGTAACGCACCGAGTTTGACCGTTACATTTGGGCGTTTCGCCAGATCGGCCATCCCAGCCTTCCAGTCGTCGAACACCTTCGCGCGATCGGCCGCATAGGGCCCGCCCAGGATCGGACTGCCGACATGGTTCAATACAATCGGAGTGTGCGGAAACGCGTCGGCCAGGGCGGCGACCTCGCCAAGCTGCGGATGATACACCCACGCATCGAACACCAGGCCCAGCGCCGCCAGTGCCGCGAACCCCGCCCGGAATCCCCGGTCAGCCAGTAACCCGGGTGTCGGTACGACCTTGTGGATGCGATCGGAGCCATCCCATGCGGTGGAGTGACGGACCCCGGCAAACCGCCCGCCGCTGGCGATCAAGTGCCGTTCAAGCAGTCCGCGCGCCCGGTCCCCGGTGGTCAGATCGACGTTGCCCACCATGCGGGCGCAGACACGCGACGGCCCAAACGTCCCACTTGCGCCCATCGCCGCGATACCGGTCACGAACTCGGTTTCCCCGAGGGATTTTTCCTTGTTCGGCCCAGTTACGCGGTACATCGAGTGGCATTCCTCGAATACCGTCGCAATCACGTTATGACCGCTGCCCAGATCGGCGAGCAGTTCGGGCAGCAGGTAAACATTGCCCTCCCGCACCCACAAATGATGGTGCGGATCGATGATCGGCAGATCCGGCTCCAGCACCGGCTCGATCACGCGGTCAAGCCAGGCCTGATCGACCTGACCGGCAAAGCGCCCGGGGGTTTGCGACATGGACCCTACTCCGCCGCCGCCTGTTCCGGCGCCGCCAGTTCCAGCAGCCGCGGCGCCACCTCCCGGCCGAACAGGCTGATATTCTCCTTGGCGTCCTGGTGGCTCAGATGGCCGCCCTGACCGAAGAACAGCAGGTGTCCGACGCCGCCCATGCGCGCGTTGAACGCTTTCAACTGGTTGAACACATCGTCCGGGGTGCCGGCGAACACCGTTTCGGTGTCCATGAACTGTTCCACCGTCGCGGTGCGGTGGTCGATCGTCACCCCATTACGGTCGGTTATCATCCGGTGTGCCCGCGGCCCCGCCCGCAGCATGGCCACATTGGCACCGATGGAGTTGTAGCCGGGGGGATTGGTGAACGGTTCCGCCACCACCGGCGACGTGCGCACATAATCCGCGATCTGGTGCGCCCGGCGCATCCCCTCCTCGCGGGTGTTGCCGACGCCGATCAGCGCGGCATAGGCCATGCGATCCGGCCCGGCTTCCCACCCCAGTTCGCGGGCGCGCTTGCGATAGGCCTCGTACATGGGCTTCGCCAGACCGCCCGACAGCAGCGTGCCGACTACGTGCCCGCGTTCGGCGGCGGCGATGCCGGTATCCACGCTCATGCCCGTCATCCAGATGGGCGGCGTTGGCTGCTGGATCGGGCGCGGCCAGATGTTCACCGCGCGATACTGATAGAACTCGCCCTCCCAGGAGAAGGGACCGGTGGTCGTGGACAGCGCCTTGATCACCAGATCGTGCGCCTCCCAGTACCGGCGCATCAGCCGTCCGGGGTTGGAGTTGGCCGGCGCGATCTCATAAGGCGCGCCCTTCACCAGCCCGATTTCGATCCGCCCGCCGGACAGGCAATCCAGCCACGCCATTTCCTCGGCCACGCGCACCGGGTCGGGCCGGTTGGCGATCGGATTGCCCAGGCTCAGCAGCCGGGCTTTTTTGGTTTCGCGAGCAATGACGGACAGCGCCATCGGCACCGAAACGGTCATGCAGGTGGCGGTGCTGTGGTGTTCGTTCACCATGATGTCCAGCCCGACCTCATCGCACAGCGCGAATTCGTCCAGGTACCGGTTCAACAGCAGGCCGGCTTCGCGCGGATCCAGGTTCTCGCTGGGAAAATTCACCCGCAGCGAGCCGCGTTCCAACCCCTTTTCCCAAGCGGGATGGTATGCCATCTCGGAGAAATACCAGGTGCGCATGTTCGTTTCTCCCTAAATCCGATCTGTGAAGGCTTTGACGCGGGCGGCGAACGCTTCGGGCTGTTCCCAGTGCGGGTAATGGCCGGCTTGCGGCAGCGTTTCCATCGTGGCGCCGGAGATCTCGGCCTTCCAGGCCTCACCGTATGATGTCGAGACGATGCCGTCCTGCTCGCCCCAGATCAGGTGCGTGGGGATGTCGATCCGGTGCAGCCAGCGCTTCAGCCGCGGGTTGTGCATGTAGGGCTTCCAGCCGAACACGCATAAAGCCTCCCGCCCCCGAGCGATGCCGGCCAGTTCGGTGTCCGGTAGTTTGGTGTAATCGATCTCGCCCTTCGACGGATCGGCCCAGGCCAGCCGCATGAATTCCGCCCGACCGATCGCGTGCATGTCGGTAATATCGCGGTCCAGCACGCCGCCGGCCTTGATGCCCAACGGCGCGGCCAATAGCAGGCCGGCAAAGCCAGAGGTATTGCGCACGGCCATTTCGGCAGCGATCCAACCGCCGAAACAGTTACCAGCTAGAACCGCACCGTCCAGCTTCAACTGTTTTGCGAGATCCAGATAAAGGTAAGCCAGATCATCGACGGTGCCGATCCAGTCGGGCAGCGCCGAACCGCCGAAACCGGGATGCGCCGGGGCGATCACGCGATGGCTGCGCGACAGCGCGTCCATCCAGGGCCGGTTGGCTTGCAGCCCCTCGCCTGGATGCAGGAACAGGATCGGACGCCCCTGCCCTTTCTCCTCGATTTCCAGGCTGACACCCGCGACTGTTAGCTGGCGGCCCATGGCTGTTTCTCCCTTGATTGGTCTTGTTGGCTGGAACCTTACGCATCCTTCGGCGGAGGGCAACTTTCCGCCTGTCGTGCCCCTTGCCCTGAACCCGCGCTCCGTGGTCCTGTCGGCCCGACCGTTAAGGATATGCGACCCATGACCAAACCACTCGCCGGCCTGCTCGTCGTTTCGCTGGAGCAAGCCGTCGCCGCCCCGTATTGCGCTTCCAGGCTTGCCGATATGGGCGCGCGGGTCATCAAGATCGAACGGGCGGAGGGCGATTTCGCCCGCGGCTACGATACCGCCGTGCAGGGCCTGTCGAGCTATTTCGTCTGGCTGAACCGGGGCAAGGAAAGCCTGGTGGCCGATATCAAGCAGCCGGACGACGCCGCGCTGCTGCACCGGATGCTGGCGAAGGCCGATGTGTTCATCCAAAACCTGGCCCCCGGTGCCGCGGCGCGATCCGGCTTCGGGTCGGAAGCGTTGCGGGCGCAATACGAACGGCTGATCACTGTCGATATCTCCGGCTACGGGGAAACCGGCGATTACGCCACGATGAAAGCCTATGACCTGCTGATCCAGGCGGAGTCCGGACTGGCCACGGTCACCGGCCATCCCGCCGGGCCGGGCCGGGTAGGCGTATCCATCGCCGATGTCGCCTGCGGGATGAATGCCTATACAGGTGTCCTGGAGGCGTTGATCGAACGATCGCTGACCGGCCGGGGCAAGGGCCTGAAGGTCAGCCTGTTCGACGCTGTTGCCGATCTGATGAATGTGCCGCTGATGTATTTCGAGGGCACGGGCCAGACCCCGCCGCGCCTGGGGCTGGCGCATCCGTCGATCTGCCCGTACGGCGCGTTCGCCACCAAGGACGGATCCCTGGTTTTGATCGCGATCCAGAACGAACGCGAATGGGCGACGTTTTGCGCCGGGTTCCTGGACGACGCCGATCTGCCGAAGCAACCGGGGTTCGAAACGAATAATATCCGTGTCGCGAACCGGCCGATGGTGGATGAACGGGTCGGCCAGACCTTCGCCGCGCTGACGCGGGATCAGGCGGCGACCAAATTGCGGGCGTCCAACACAGCATATGGGTTCGTGAACGATCTGGCCGCGCTGGGGCACCACCCGGCATTGCGCCGCACCCCGATCGGCCTGCCCGGCGGCGGCGTGGCACAGATCGTCGCACCCGCGGTCATCCGCGTTGGCGAAAAGCTGGCGCTGGGGCCGGTCCCGGCGACCGGCCAGAACAGCGAAGCGATCCGGCGGGAGTTCGCCGCGTAACCGGGACCGCCTTCGTTTCGGCCGCTACCGGTTTGCCGCCGCGCCAGTCCAAACCTCCCGGTACAGCCCGACGATTTCCGCGGCGGTCGGCACGCGCGGATTGTTGTTCGGGCTGCCCGACGCCAGCGCCTGCTCCGCCATCAGTGCCATTTTGCCGTTCCATGCGGCCTCGCCGATGCCGTAATCGGCCGGCGTCGGCACCGACAGGTCGCGGTTCAGCGTCTCCAGCCCGGTAATGAGCTTGGCCGCCGCGACCGCATCCCCATCCGTGGACGCCGCGAAGCCGATGCGCCGCGAGGCCTCGGCATACCTGGCTTCGGCGCCGGGAACGGAAAAGCGGGTGATCGCGGGCAGCAGCATGGCGTTCGACAGCCCGTGAGGGACATGGAAATGCGCCCCGATCGGCCGCGACATGCCATGCACGAGCGCCACGGAACTGTTGGAGAAGGCCAGACCGGCCTGTGTCGCGCCCAGCATCATCGCCTCGCGTGCCGTGGCGTTGCGCGGTTCGGCATAGGCGGTGCGGATATTGGCGCCGATCAGTTCCATTGCCGACAGCGCCAGCGCGTCGGAGATCGGGTTGGCGCGTTTGGAGACATAAGCCTCCAGCGCATGGGTCAGACTGTCCACGCCGGTGTCGGCGGTGGTGCGCGGCGGCACCGAGTAGGTCAGTTCGTAATCCACCAGCGCCGCCAGCGGCAGCGCGCCCAGCCCGGCGATCAGCATCTTCTCATCCCGTTCGGTGTCGGTGATGACGGTAAAGCGAGTGCATTCGCTGCCGGTGCCGGCGGTGGTGGGGATGGCGATGACCGGCAATGCGCCCTTATCGGCGGCGAACGGCGCCTTGTAGTCGCGCATCTTGCCGCCGCCCGCCGCCAGAATCGCCATCGCCTTGGCTGTATCGATCGGGGAGCCGCCGCCGAAGCCGATCAGGCAGTCGAAATCGCCCTTGCTGAGTTCGGACACGCCCGCCTCGATCACCGTATCGGTTGGGTCGGGCACGGTTTCGCTGAACACCGACACCGCCAGTCCGGCCGCGGCCAGCGGGTCCAGGCAGGCGCGAACATGGCTGGAGCTGACCATGAACGGATCGGTGACCACCAGCGGCCGGGACAGGCCGAATTTCGCCAGCACATCGGCGATCTGGCGCACCGCGCCGGCCGACACCAG
>JAKBCJ010000315.1:0-1832 GCA_021807975.1 Pseudomonadota bacterium
CGCGATAACGGGATGGCCACCATGCCGTCGTCGGAGGCGCCCCTGGACAGATGGGCAAAACGCCCTTTGTTATAGCTGAATGGTAATCCAACAAGGGAAACCGCACAGATGAGCGTCGCGGACGGAGATATCGCGCCCGATTTCGAAATGCCGGCGACCGGCGGCCGAACGGTCAGCCTGTCCGGCATGAAGGGTAAACCCTTTATCCTGTATTTCTACCCGAAGGCCGACACCCCCGGCTGCACCAAGGAAGCCTGCGCATTCCAGTCGGGCTTGCCGGACTTCTACGGCCTTGGGATTGATGTGATCGGCGTGTCGCCGGACAAGATGAAGCCCATCGAGAAGTTCGCCGCGAAATACGGGCTGACCTTTCCGCTGGCCTCGGACGAAGAGCACGCGGTGGCGGAACGGTACGGGACTTGGGTGGAGAAATCGATGTATGGCAAGAAGTACATGGGGATCGAACGGACGACATTTCTGATCGGGGCCGATGGCAAGATCGCCAAAGTCTGGCGCAAAGTCAGCGTTACAGACCACGCGGATGAGGTTTTGGCAGCGGCGAAGGGCTTGGGGTAGGACGCCCTCCGACGTCCTAACGCCGGCTGGATACCGATCGGACCAGCAGAGCGGCGCTGACCAGGGCGCAGGCCGCGCCGGCCAGATAGGTGTCCAAATAACCGCCCAGGGCCGTGACGGCGGCACCGAAGATCGGGGGTGCCACCATGCCGCCGGCAAAGAAGATCGCGGTGCCCAGGCCGGTTGCCTCGGTACGGCGAGCGCCGCCCAAAGCCGCGTATTCCGCATAGCCGACACCCGTGTAGCCACCCGCGGTGCATCCGGCCAGAACGGCGTTCGCCGCGATCGCCCAGACTGGCCACCCCGGCGCATACATGCCGGTCAGCACCGAGGCCGCGGCCATGCCGACCCCATGCACCGCCAGCGTTTGCGCGGGTGTCAGCCAACGGTCCGCGATCCAGCCCCAGATCGGGCGGCTGACCGACCCGGCGATCTGGTAGGCGGCAAGAATCTGGCCCGCCTGCACCAAAGTCAGTCCGACGACGGTCGTTAGCTGGACGGTCATAAACGCGATCAGGCACAACGCAAGCCCGGCATAAATGAAGGCCGCGACCGACAGGCGGCGAAAGCGGGATTCCCGCAGCAATGAGAATGGTTGAAACAGCGCCTTGCCGAACACGCGACGCCCGGGTTCCCGATCCGCATCCCAGCGTGCGCGCGGGATTTGCATGGCGGCGATCAGCGCCAGGATAGGCAGCAGTTCAGTCAGCAGCGCTCCGCGCCAGCCGATGATCAGGGATAGTGGCGGCAGGATCACCGCCGCCAGAACACCGCCCAGCGGTACGCCGATCTGACGCAGCGACATGACCAGGTTGAACACTGGCTGCGGCGTTTGCGGAACCAGCAAATGGGTGCTAGCCGGGGCGGCGGCTCCGTAGCCCAGCCCGAGAACGAACACCGCCAGTACCAGACCGCCGACTCCCGATCCGAAGGCGGCGAACAGCACCATGCCGGCCGCCCCCAGCAGGACTGCCTGGGTTGCCCTGACACCGCCGTAGCGACGCACCATGCCGGGGGAAATCAAGGCAGAGACGATGCCGACCCCATAGGCCATGGCGACGAAACTGCCGACGAGGGTGCCGGGGACATGCAGGTCGCGCGCAACCTCGGGCGCCACGGCGGGCAGCGAATACAGCGTCATGGTCGCGAGGGTTTGCACGGCGAGGGTGGCGGCAAGCGGCCACATCGGCATCGACCGCAGCAGGCTGACGGTCGAGGGGTCGTTTGGGGGGCGGACAGTCATGGGCCAGAGTCTG
>JAKBCJ010000315.1:1932-5790 GCA_021807975.1 Pseudomonadota bacterium
ATACAGCGTCATGGTCGCGAGGGTTTGCACGGCGAGGGTGGCGGCAAGCGGCCACATCGGCATCGACCGCAGCAGGCTGACGGTCGAGGGGTCGTTTGGGGGGCGGACAGTCATGGGCCAGAGTCTGGCACCGGGCGGCGCCTCCGTCGATGCCGACGGAGGCAGGCGGTTAACCCATCTGTTCCGATATCGGAATGGGACACACGCCGACGGTGGCATTTCCGGCTTTGACCGCCTCCAGCGTCGAAGCATCGACGTCGGTTTGGAAGGTGGAATGGAAGCGATTGGCCATGTTGCTGAGGCCGCCCGTCATGCAGATATCCATAATTTGTGGGGTCGAGAAATGCGCCGCCAGATCGGCGTAGGTCTTGCCGCCGATCCGCTCCAGGCGCGTGGATTTCTGGGCGTAACGGACGATTGCCACCCGTTTTGGTGTCGTACGCGCCTTCGGGCAGCGGGTCGTCGTTCAACTGCCGCATCTGGTCGTCCGTTAACCCAAGGCTCCGACCGAACACTGTGTGGGTAGGAATTCATTAGTAGCAGTTATTGACCACTGTAGCGGTCAGGTAGGCGAGTTCGCCGTCCTTGGGGTCCAGGGTGCTGGTGCCGCGGTAAACGGTGTTGGCCATGGCGGAAAATGCTCGGTCGGTTTCCGGGCGATTGGCCATGGCGCGATAGATGTTGATAAGGTGGCCGCGCGACTGTCGTGCTTCCTGTAGATACGCCCTCGCATCGGGCGGCGTTGCGGGGTCGTCTTCGCGTAGAATGAAAATGCGGGTCATGCTTTGCCTCCTGGTCGGTGTTTCGCATTAGAGGTTTCCGATGCGGCGGTTCGGACTGTCGCGGCGGCGTGCCGTTTGCGCGGTTTGGCGATAGAACGAGTGCTTCATGGCTTGAATTGCGCCGAACCAAGACGGTTGGAACGGTTGCGTTATGCCTTGATCCCCAGGACCCTGGCGGCATTGTCGCCGAGAATAGCGGCCTTCTGTTTATCAGTGAGGGTGTCGGTGCCCGGGATGTGGTCGGCGGGGTGGAATTCCCAGACATACGGGTAGTCGCTAACGAGCATGACCTGGCTGGCGCCGACCTGATCGTCGATGGCGGCGCCTTTCAGCCCCTGCTTCTTCATTGCGGTCTCAAGCTGCTGCGCGGCAAGCTGCGGGTCCTGCAGTGTAAGGGACGCGAAGGCAGCGAAACGATCGGGCCGGGAGGCAACGAGTTCGGCGAGTTTTTCGTTTTGGATACTGACGATTCTAGCGCCGACATCGGGAACCTGCTGTTACCAGAACGGATTGACCGACAGACCCTCCATATCGACCGCCTGGCTGTCCATCGCCTTCATGCGCTGTTCGATGATCAAAAAGGTTTCCGTTTCGTTGTCGATAGGCGGGACCAGAGCTTTGGCGCCTTCTTCGCGATCTGCGCGTTAGCTTCGTCAAACAGGCAGTGCGAATGAACGTCGATGGTCTTGATCCGCCGGCCGGCCACCGCAACGGGTAGGCGGGCGGGCGACGACGGCATGGGCCGGGCCGGTCAGGCCGCGGCCGCGGCCGCAGCCGCAGCCGCAGAACATCTGGCCGACGGCAGCGCTGTCCGCCGCGGATCGCTCCTCGGGCAGGGGGATGATGCAGCCTTCCACATCCCGACGCCGCCCGCTACCTGCCAGACAGACAAGCCACCCGGATCGCTTTGCCGCCCCGGTACAGGTTCCCCCGGACGAAAATGGGATTAAGGTGGGATGGACGTTCAATAAGGCGGAGGAAACCCATGCAAGGTGTCGTATTTACCGGTGAGCGCGAGCTGGAGCTAATGAGGTTCGCGGACCCGACCCCGGGACCCGGCGAGGTTGTGCTGGAGATGAAAGCCTCCGGGATGTGCGGGTCCGACCTGCATCAATACCGTCGGCCGCGCGGTGAGGCCCGGGCGGGCACCGGGCTGCCGGCGAATCCGAACCCAACAATCGGCGGCCATGAACCATGCGGCGTGGTTGTGGCGATCGGGCCAGGCGTGCTGCCGGCCGAGGCGCATATTGGCCAGCGGGTTATGGTACATCACTATCAGGGCTGCACACAGTGCGGGCATTGCAAATCCGGCTGGCAGCAGCTTTGCCAGGAAGTGCCGGTGAAGGTATACGGCAACAACGCCCACGGCGGGCATGCGAAGTTCATGGCAGTGCCGGCGAACACGCTGGTGCCGCTGCGCGAGGAACTGTCGTTCTCGGCGGGCGCGGCGATTGCTTGCGGGTCGGGCACGGCATACGGGGCCCTGCGGCGGATGAACATCTCGGGCCGCGATACCATAGCGATTTTCGGTCAGGGGCCGGTTGGACTGGCGGCGACGCAGTTCGCCAAGGCGATGGGTGCGAAAGTCATTGCTCTCGACATCAACGCGCAACGGCTGGAGCGGGCGAAGGAATTCGGCGCGGATGAGGTGGTCAATCCGGGGTCGAACGATCCGGTCGGGGCGATCAAGGAGCTGACGCACGGCAAGTATGCCGACTTGACACTGGATACCTCGTCCAATGCCGGCGCGCGGCTGCAAGCGATCCAGTCCACCAAGGTGTGGGGGACGATGTGCTTCGTGGGCGAAGGTGGCGACGTCCATATCGACGTCAGCCCGAACCTGCTGCGGCGGCAAATGACGCTGGTGGCATCCTGGACATTCTCCAACATCATCCAGGCCGAATGCGCGGATTTCTGCGTGGCGCGAAAGGTGGATGTGGACAAGCTGTTCACCCACCGCTGGAGGCTGGACCAGGCTGATCAGGCCTACAAGCTGTTCGACAAGCAGTCGGACGGCAAAGGCGTGTTCCTGATCTGATGCGGGACGATGTTGCCTGGCTGTACCGGTCTCTGGCTGACCGGGGGCTGATTGTCGGCAGTTCTGGCAACGTAAGTGGCCGGCTGCCGGACGGGATGGCGATCACCCCGTCCGGCTGCGATCCGGCGAGCGACTTTGCGCTGGTGGACGTTTCGATGGACGGGGCGGTGGCCGGCAGCGGCACCCCGTCCAGCGAATGGGCGCTGCACGCGGCGGTTTACCGGGAATGTCCGGACGCGGCGTTTGTTGTCCATACGCATGCGGATGCTTCTACCGCGCTCGCCTGTCTGGGGTCCGGATTGCCGGCGTTTCATTACATGGTCGTTCAATTTGGCGGCGCCGATGTCCGGTGTGCGCCTTATGTTACATTCGGGACCGTCGCGCTGGCGGAGGTCGCGGCTGAGGCAATCCGCGGGCGTTCGGCGTGCCTGCTCGGGAATCATGGAATGATTGTGTGTGCCGCGTCGGCCCCGGCCGCGCTATCCCGAGCGGTGCTGCTTGAGACATTGTGCCGGCAGTATTTGCTAGCGCTAGCGGCGGGAGCGCCCAGGCTGTTAACCCTGGACGATGCCGCGGCGGCGCGGGATCGGTTCCGGACGTATGGCTCCCAATGAGATTCGGGAGTTCAGACAGGAAATGGAACACGGAGTTTGCGCGATGGTCCTTCGATCCGTGTCGGACATTGCCCAAAATGGAACAGGCGCGCTTTGCACCAACACTGACTGAACCGGTCTAGGGTCAGGACTCACTCTCTACAGGTAGAACAAAACGGCTGCGGCGAGACAAATCGCTGATAAGAAAGTATGGGCGCAGCGGTCGTAGCGTGTCGCGATGCGGCGCCAGTCCTTGAGTTTGGCGAATAGGTTCTCGATCCGATGGCGCTGCTTGTAGAGCGTCTTGTCATATTGGATCGTCTCCTTGCGGTTCTTTGTTGGCGGTATGCAGGGCGCGATCCCCCTTGCCAATAATGCAGCCCGAAAGCGGTTGCTGTCATAGCCTCGGTCCCCGATCAGCGCTTTCGCTGGCGGCAATTTCTCG
>JAKBCJ010000316.1 GCA_021807975.1 Pseudomonadota bacterium
TGGTCGGCGGTAGGAGTCCGCTCTCCCGCGCTGGGGCACCCAGAAGCTGCCATTCCGCTTCCGGCCAAATCCGGCCATTAACGACTGTCCGGTTCCGCCCCTTGCGGTGCCTAGGCAGATTGTCCGCTTTCCTACTCACCCGGACCGGACGATCCGAAATTAGCCCAAGCGCGCTAAATCATACTGCCGCTCCCCACCGCGAGCAGACCTCGTCACTCAGCGCATCGCGCTAGAAACCAGAATTTCTTCCCATCATCAAAACGCCCCCACCGCCTCACCCAAACCGCCGCACCGGCATCAGCGGCACCGGATACCGCCCAAACTTCGAATTTCAATACGCCCAAGACCTTACATCGATAATCGCCGGCGGCGCCCCATCCAGCGCCTCCCGCAAATCGTCCTCGGTCAAGAAACGGCGCAAAACGGCCATATCCTCAGGGCACAGATTTATTTCACCCGGGGCCCACCGGTCCGGCGAACAGCGCTATAGTCCGCCCCGCCCCCGCGCCAATCCACGTCTCCTCGGTCACCCGCAAGCCTGGGCCGCCACCCTGGCCAACCCGCTAGATGCCACCGCTCAAAACCCGGAATACCAACGCCACCCCGCAACGCCGATAACCCCGCGGCCCATCCGGCATCCCCCTTAATCCCATTTGCGTCTTTTGCGTGTTTTGCGGCCAAAAACCCTTCCTTCCTCCCCCGGCCCACAGCCAAAATCCCCCCTCCCCAAAGCCCCCCAATCCGCATTCTCCTTGACTTTCCCTGAAACATATGTTCTTGTTATGTTCGTGACCCGGACAGCCACCCTCTCCGCCGCCGACCGCTTTGTTTTGATGATCGATGCACTCTGCACCGTCATCGTCACAGGCCTCGCAGCAGGCATGTCCGGCCCACAGGTCATCGGCATCTGGGACCGCCTGACCCGCATCCTGTCCCGCTTCGCCAACATCCTCGCTCGGCCCGTCAAGCCCCGCCCCATCAAGCCCCACACCACCACCACCCCGGCGCCCCGGGCAATCAGGCCGCGCCAGTTCAAATACCGCCGCCTCCCCACCGGATACGGCTGGCTCATCCGCCGCCTGCCCGCCGCCACCCCCTTCGCCGAGGAACTGCAGCGCCTGATCGGCGACCCGCAAATGGCGGCCCTGCTGCAAGCCAATCCCGGCATGGCCCGCCTGCTCCGTCCGCTCTGCCGCATGCTGGGTGTCCAGCAACCGCCCGAACTGCGCGCCCCGCCCCCCCGGTTCGCTCCCGAACCATCGCCGCCGCGGCGTTTCACCCCGGCGCTGCCGCACCCGATCGAACCTATCCCGCGCGCGGCCCCCCTTCCCCCCAATTCGACACCCGAATCAGCATAATCTGAACACGGCCATTTTGTTGCGATAACGCAATAAAAAGCACTATCGAGGGTCGTTCGATCACGCCTCGGGCCGGTCGCCGTTGCACATGGTCCATGCCCGGGCGGCCGTTCGGCAGGTCTTGCCGGGCCAAATGGCCACCGATGCCAACGCCAAGGACATCACGGCCCTGCCCTGGCTTCCGGCGATGCCGCCAAGGCCCAATCCGCCCCGAATCGTCGGCCAGAGGTAAAACCGCGACAGAGACATCGTGTTATTTGCCAGGTGCGCCGCTGCCGCAAAAATGCCCGATTGCGCGTTCGCCGCCGACGCCACACATTAAACGCCGAAACAATAAGGGGACGCACCCATGGATTTCGACCTGTTTGTCATTGGCGGCGGTTCAGCCGGCGTGCGGTGCGCGCGCATCTCGGCCGGCCACGGCGCCCGTGTCGGCGTGGCGGAGGAGCGCCACTGGGGCGGCACCTGCGTCAACATTGGCTGCGTGCCGAAGAAGCTGCTGGTGCAGGCCGGCGAATATGGCGGCTGGGCAGAGGACGCGGCCGGCTTCGGCTGGACAATGACAAAGGGTTCGCACGACTGGGGCAAGCTGATCGCCGCCAAAGACCGGGAAATCACCCGGCTGGAGGGCATCTACCGCAAGCTGCTGAACGGCGCCGGGGCCAGGATTTTCGACGGCCGGGCCACCCTGGTCGATGCCCATACGGTCGAAGTGAACGGCGAACGCCACACCGCCAAAAACATCGTCATCGCCACCGGCGGCAATCCGGAGCGTCCAAACATTCCCGGCGCCGAACTGGGCATTATCTCTGACGACGCATTCTACCTGAAGACCATGCCGCGGCGCGTCATCATGGTAGGGTCGGGTTACATCGCCGTGGAGTTCGCCGGCATCTTCAAGGCGCTGGGGGCCGAGGTCGATCTGGTCTATCGCCAGCCGCTGCCCCTGCGCGGGTTCGACCACGATATCCGCGAGTCGATGCGAGAAGCGCTGGAGGCGCAAGGTATCGTCCTGCATCCGAACAGCACGCCGGCAAAGCTGGAGGCTGACGGCGACACGCGTATCCTGACGCTGAACGACGGCCGAGCATTGCACGCCGATCTGGTGTTCTTCGCGACCGGGCGGAAGGCCAATGTGGCGGGCCTCGGGCTGGACAAGGTGGGCGTGGAACTGAACGCCAAGGACGCGATCAAGGTCGATGACGGGCTGCGCACCACCGTCCCGCATATTTACGCCATGGGGGACGTGACCGACCGGATAAACCTGACGCCCGTCGCCACCGCCGAGGGACACGCCCTGGCGGATACGCTGTTCGGCAACAATCCACGCAACGTCTCGCTGCGGAACATTCCCTCGGCGGTCTTCACCACGCCGCCGGTCGCCTGCGTCGGACTGACCGAGGAACAGGCGTGCGCGATGAACCCGGTGGATATCTATCTGACGAAGTTCACCCCGATGCGCCACACCCTGTCCGGCCGCGGCCGCAAAACCACGATGAAGCTGGTGGTGGACAAGGCGACCCAGAAAGTGGTGGGCGCACATATGATGGGCGAGGACGCCGCCGAGATCATCCAAGGCATCGCCATCGCCGTTGTCATGGGTGCGACAAAGGCGGATTTCGATCGCACCATCGGCATCCATCCCACAGCGGCGGAGGAGTTCGTGACCCTGCGCACCCGTACCCGAACCACCGATCTGGCCAAGGCAGCGGAATAGCGCTCGGCTGAGCTATCATGAAATCTCGAACTCCGGTCGCCACCCGATCGCCCGGCGCCGGAAACCTCCGGGCGTTGGTGGATTCAGCCGCCGACGCCCTCGCCGCGGATCGGCCGCTGCCGCAGCTTTTGGCTTTGAGCCTGCTCGCAGCCTGTTTTTGGTGCGCGTGGCTGCTGGATGGAAGCTTCGTGTTGGGCACCTCCGCGTTCTGGCGGAACCCCCGGGGGATCGTCGGAGCCGGCGGGGCTGACATGCAGCAGGCCCTGAGCGGCTACATCTTCTTCCAACGCGACACTTGGCACATTCCGTTATTTCAGGTTGCCAAGCTGGGGACCCCACAGGGCACGAACATCATTTTCACCGATAGTATCCCCTGGCTCGCGTTGGCCGGGCGGGTGCTGTTTCAGGCTACGGGGCTGCGCGCGAACCTGTTCGGCCTGTGGACCGTCGGATGTTTTGCCGCCTCGGCGATGACGATGACCGCTCTTGCGGCGGCACTGGGTCAGCGCAACATCGCTGCCGCGGCGATGGCCACAACCGCCGGTCTTTGCATGCCCGCGCTGTTGGCGCGCTGGGGGCATACGTCGCTGATGGCGCAGTTCGAGGTTCCGCTCGCGCTGGTTTTCTACATCCGCAACCACCGCTCCACCCGGCCGTGGCGACTGTTCGTCCTGGCGGGCGGCCTGTCAGCCCTGGCGTTGTGGACCCATGCCTACATCTTCGCGATGGTCCTATCGATCGTCCTCGCCACGCTCGCGCAGGCGGTTACCACCCGGTCGCTGCGCTGGGATAAAGCAGCCGGCATCGCGGGCAGCCTGATCGTTATCCTTGGCGGGATGATCGCCCTGTCCGGCTATCTGCACTCGCGCGGTGCATTGGGCACCGGGGCGGCCGGACCGTTTTACACCATGAACCTGCTGTCGCCGTTCTTCCCGCAGCGCAGCGGCCTGCTGCCCCCGTTCCGCGACACGCTGGTCGATGGCACCGCCGGCCAGTACGAGGGATTCAGCTACCTGGGCGGAGGCATATTGCTGCTGCTGTTCGCGACGGCGCAGCGTCAGATTCAAACGCTGCGACATGGCTTGACCCGCCATCCATGGCTATTCGCTGTGTTGGCCGGCTGCACGGTGTTCGCCCTGTCGAACAACATATACCTTGGGACGGCATTGATTCTTCACGTCCCGCTGCCGCTGTGGCTGCTGAACATCGCATCGATCTTTCGCTCCGACGGGCGGTTCTTCTGGCCGGTGATGTATCTCCTTGCCGGGCTGGGCATTTCCGCCGCGATCCCAGTGTACGGTCGCGGCGGGGTGCCGCTTCTGATCGTCGCCGCGCTGCTGCAATGGATCGATGCCGCGCCGCTACGGCAGGCCTTTGCCAGCCATACCCGCGCACCAGAGACACCCCATATCGACCTGGCCGCCTGGCAGGCCGCGATCCAACGCCATGACTCGGTGCGGGTCCTGCCGCAGTATTTTTGTCTGAAGCCGCTGCGTTGGAACAGCGAGGTGGCGGTCGAACTGCAACTGCTCGCAGCGATCGCCGACCGTCCGATCAACTCTGTCTATGCGTCCCGCTTCCAGGCCGACTGCGCCGCCGAACAACGCATCGATCCCATCCCGCTGGCCGGTGAACGGCAGTTGACAGTGGTGCTGGACGAATTCGCCGGGTTCGAGAAAATGCGGGCATTCGCCCAAACCCGGGGCACCTGCCAGTCCGACCCCGGCATCGTGGTGTGCAGCGACATCCCCCGGGAGGCCCCAATTCTGGCGACCTTGGCCAAAACCGACCGCGCCTCGGTGCCGGCCAAGGAATAGCGGTCTGCACTGCTCTGGTGTTTCCATCCAACGCGGGCCATTCTCCGTAAGTGTGTACCGTCGTCGTCCTCGTCCGCCCCACCCATCTGATTCTCGCCGCCAACCGCGATGAGCGTCTGGACCGCCCATGGGATCCCCCCGCCGCGTATTGGCCGGATCGACCGGGGACCGTCGCCGGGCGTGACCGCACCGCCGGGGGCACCTGGATGGGCATGAACCGGCACGGCGTGGTCGCCACGGTGCTGAACCGCCCCGGCACTCTGGGCCCGGCCGAGGGCAAGCGCAGCCGCGGCGAACTGCCGCTGATCGCACTCGACCACCCGACCGCGGCCCAAGCCGCCACGGCGATCCAGCGCCTGGACGCCGGCGCATGGCGCGGCTTCAACATGGTCATCGCCGACCGCACCGGCGCGATCTTCCTGCGCGGCCTTGGCTTTGGCCCACCGCAGGCCGAACCGCTGCCGCAAGGTGTTTCCATGATCACCGCGCACGATCCCAACGACATGGACAGCCCGCGCACCGCCCGCCATCTGGCCCGATTCGAGGTCGCCGAACCCGCCGGCCCGAACGACCTGGCGGCCTGGCACACGATCCTGGCGGACCGCCACGGTGACTCGGCGGAACAGATCAATGTCACGCCCCGGGCGGGTTTCGGTACGGTCTGCGCGTCTTTTGTCTCGCTTCCGGCGACGGGCCAACCCATATGGATGTTCGCGGCCGGGCCGCCGGATCAGGCCGATTTTCAGCCGGTCTTTTGTACCGGGGATACCGCTGCTATACCCGCGCCTCCGCCGACCCATACGCGTCCGCATGACGCGACGACCACCTAAGGAACCAAGCGATGGCCCGCCGCCGACAGCTCTACGAG
>JAKBCJ010000317.1 GCA_021807975.1 Pseudomonadota bacterium
GACTGGTTGCCAAACACCCTTGCCACCTGGGCATTGAATTCCAGCCGCTCGCCTTCGATGGTGCGGCGATAGGTGGCGAAGTCGCCGATCCGTCGATCATAGTCGCCCATAACGGTTCGGATCGCCCGGACGATTTCCGGAATTCGCAACCGCGAGTCCTTGAATTTATAGCGTGCCAGCAACGGCACATCGAACGGATTGCCGGCGGCGCCGCGCTGGCCGGTGATCACGCAGCAGCCCAGGATCGCCGCCTCGCGCGGCATGCGGTCCTTGCCGGGGTGACTGCCGAAATCGACGTACAGCTTCGACGTCAGAAACAGCTCGCGCACCTGATCGGGGGTAAATCCGGCGATTTCCTGCCAGGGCAGGTCCGGTGCCCAGCGGCGCAGCCAGCCGGTAAACCAGCGTCCGCGGGCGGGATACAGGATACGATCGATGCGCGGGGCTTCCGACGTGCCGGCGGCCGCCAGATGTTCGGATGCGGTGTAGTCAAATAACGCCAGCCCCGGAATGTTCCGCTCCAGCAGATATGACAGGGCATAGTATGACTGGCACAGATGCTGGCACCGGGCGGACCGGATCGCATCGAACCCGCCGAAGTCGCGCACCGCGTTCAGGCCGTGGTCAATACTCAGCCACCACATATAAGGCGAGAGGCGGCTGACCGAATGCAGTATTCGCGGCCACATTTCGGAGAAGACCAGGGCGTTTTCCGCGTCGTCCTGAATTTCGAACGTATGGGGCAGGCCATAATGGGCATAGGCATCAGGCATCGGATCGGCGATGGGGGTAAACCGCAGTACGCCGGGTGTTACCTCCGGCTCCATGTCCCGGGCCACATAGACCATCCAGGCGTCGTGCCCCAGGTCGCGCAGCGCCCGGCCGAGCTGATGCAGGGCCTCGGGACCGCCGGTGCGGACGTTGGCGGGGCACAACAGATAGATAGTGCGGTAGGTCGGCGCCGGCATCGCGATTGCTATCCTTTTTCGCGGCAATACAGGACGGGCGGGAATGCTGGCAATCCATTTCGGATCAGGGTAACTGGCTGCTTCCGCTGCTTTCCTCGCGGCCTGACCGAAGGACCGATGCGCCGATGCCCGATTTTGCCGCCTGCGATCTGATTGTTGCCGGCAGCGGCTTCTACGGCGCCACGATCGCGGAACGCTGCGCCGCCGAACTGGGATTGCGGGTGCTGGTGCTGGAACGGCGCGCCCATTTCGGCGGCAACGCCTGGTCGGAAACCGACCCCGACACCGGAATCGAAGTGCATACCTATGGCTCCCACCTGTTTCATACCAACAGCGAGGAGGTGTGGACTTACGTCAATCGCTTCTCCGGCTTTTCGAACTACCGCCATCGGGTGATCACGCGGCACCGGGACCGGTTCTTTACCATGCCGCTGAACCTGGGCACGCTGTCCACGCTGTTCGGCCGGTTCCTGACCCCCGCTGACGCGAAGGCAATCGTCGCGGCGGAAGTGGCCGAATCTGGCATCACCCATCCGGCCAATCTGGAAGAAAAGGCGATCTCCCTGGTCGGACGCTCGATGTATGAGGCGTTTATCAAGGGCTATACCGAAAAGCAGTGGCAGACCGATCCGCGCGCGCTGCCGGCTGATATCATAACGCGCCTGCCGGTGCGGTTCACCTTCGACGATTTCTATTTCAACGACCGGTTCGAGGGGCTGCCGCTGACCGGCTATGGCGAAATCTTCAAGCGTATGTTCGCTACCCCGGGGATAACGGCGCTGACGGGCGTGGATTATTTCGACCTGAAGCCACAACTCCCGGCCGCGGTTCCGGTGATCTACACCGGCCCGGTCGATCGCTACTTCGGTTTCAGTCAGGGCGAACTGGGCTGGCGCACCCTGGACTTCCAGCGGGAGGTCGTTCCGGCGGGGGATTTTCAGGGCGCCAGCGTGGTGAATTATCCGGACGCGGACGTTGCTTTCACCCGTATCCACGAATTCCGGCATCTGCACCCGGAACGCAGCTATCGGGCGGACAAGACCGTTATCTTCAAGGAATTTTCGCGGTTTGCCGGCCGCGGGGACGAACCGTATTACCCGATCAACACGCCAACGGACAAAGCCCGCTACGATGCCTATCGCGCCATGGCGGACGCGGAGCCGGGGGTCATTTTCGGCGGCCGCCTGGGCACCTACCGCTATCTGGATATGCATCAGGCCATTGGTGCGGCTTTGCGGGTGTTTGACAGCCAGTTGGTGCCGCATTTCCGCGCCGGAAAGGCATTGAAAGCCGGTTAGCCGTGGCGGCGCGGCCATACAGATTACGTCAATCCGACAGGGAAACAGACCTTGACCGATACAACGACCCCGTCCGCCCCCGGCAAGGCTGCCGCCGATCTGCGCAGCGCGCGATGGTTCGGGCCGGCGGACCTGCGCTCGTTCGGCCATCGATCCAGGGCGATGCAGATGGGCTACGCGCCGGAGGAATGGACCGGCAAGCCGGTGATCGCCATCGTCAACACCTGGTCCGACCTGCAGCCGTGCCACGCCCATTTCAAGCAGCGGGTGGACGACGTGAAGCGCGGCATCCTGATGGCCGGCGGGTTTCCGGTGGAGCTCCCTGCCCTGTCGGTGTCCGAAAGCTTCGTCAAGCCGACCACCATGATGTACCGCAACATGCTGGCGATGGAGACGGAGGAACTGCTCCGGTCCCACCCGGTCGATGGCGCCGTGTTGATGGGCGGCTGCGACAAGACCACGCCGGGCCTGCTGCTGGGCGCGACCAGCATGAACATCCCCGCGATCTTCCTGCCGGCCGGGCCGATGCTGCGCGGCAATTTTCAGGGCAAGTTCCTGGGTTCAGGCTCCGATAGCTGGAAATACTGGGACGAACTGCGCGCCGGCAAAATCACCGACCAGGAATGGCTGGGTGTCGAGCAAGGCATCGCCCGCAGCTATGGCACCTGCATGACCATGGGCACCGCCAGCACCATGACAGCGATCGCCGAGGCGGTGGGCATGGTGCTGCCGGGCGGATCGTCGATGCCCGCCGCCGATGCGGGGCATATCCGGCTGGCATCGGAAAGCGGGCGCCGGATCGTGGAGATGGTGTGGGAAGACCTGACCCCGTCGCGCATCCAGACCCGTTCGGCGTTCGAGAATGCGATCGCCGTCGCCATGGCAATGGGATGTTCCACCAACGCCATCATCCACCTGATCGCGATGGCGCGCCGCGCCGGCCAGGACATCGGACTGGATGATTTCGAACGCTACAGCCGTAAGGTCCCGGTCATCGGCAACGTGCGCCCCAGCGGCAACCAGTATCTGATGGAGGATTTCTACTACGCCGGCGGTATTCGCGGGCTGATGGGCAATATAAGCCAGCATTTGCACCTGGATTGCCTGACCGTCACCGGCAGGACCATCGGCGAGAACATCAAGGGTGCGAAAATCTTCAACGACGACGTTATCCGCGGCACCGATAACCCGATCTATGGCGAGGGCTCGCTGGCGGTGCTGAAGGGGAACCTGGCGCCGGACGGCTGCGTCATCAAGCCGGCGGCGATGGATCAGCGGTTCCTGAAGCACTCCGGCCCGGCCGTGGTGTTCGACGACTATCCGTCGATGAAAAAGGCGGTGGACGACGAGACCCTGGATATCACCGCGGATCATGTGCTGGTGCTGCGCAACGCCGGCCCGCAAGGCGGCCCGGGCATGCCGGAATGGGGCATGCTGCCGATGCCGAAGAAACTGCTGAAGGAAGGCCACCGCGACATGCTGCGGCTGTCCGACGCCCGCATGTCGGGCACCAGCTATGGCGCCTGCGTGCTGCATGTCGCGCCCGAAAGCTATATCGGCGGGCCGCTGGCGCTGCTGCGGACCGGCGACATCGTGACGATCGACGTGGATGCCCGCTCCATCAACATGGAGGTTTCCAAAGAGGAACTTGCCCGCCGCCAAGCGGAGTGGGTGGCGCCGGACGTGCGGTTCGAGCGCGGGTACGGGTGGGTGTACACCAAGCATATCCAGCAGGCCGACAAAGGCTGCGACTTCGATTTCCTGCGGACGGACTTTGGTGCGCCGGTGTCGGAACCGGTGATTTATTAGCGGCCTGTCGTCAGGTCTGGATGACAGACATTGCCTGCTTGCCTCATGACCGGATCATTATGTGAAGCGATCTTTCGAGGTTGACCGGGGCTGATCGGCCACGGTGTTGGGCAAAATGACGGTGGACCCTAGCGGGGGCGTTTGGTGCCCCTCGTTGGACGCCGAAGCCACGGTTGACCGGGGCGGTTGGTTGGAACAGCGCGAACGGCCGGGCTGGCGGTGTCGCCGCGCGATCTTCGCACGGCGCCGGAGGATTGCCGGTTCAGATGCTGGCGCCGAACGCGGTCGAAGCTAAAAAGTGTCAGCACCGCGACCCTTGCCACCGCTACGTATAAGCGCGGAGCGCGCAACCAGACGATCCGGAATGTCCGACCGGCGACAAAATCGCCGGCGATATTGACGGAAGGTCGAGTTGACCGCCGGCCCCTCCAACCCCTAGACCCGACCGTACAGCGGAAGAAGGCGAATATGGCAAACAAAGTGCTGATTTTGCGCTGGGCCGGCAGCGCATACGATTCCCTGGGCGGACTTTTGGAACTGGCCGCCCACGAATTCGCCGCCATGGGCATCGATGTCACGATTTTTGCCGCCGATGGGACCGAGTGGCCTACGCAGCTGATGCAACTGTTGAGTCAGGGCGACATCGCATTTGCCTTGACCATGTCGGGCATCGGCACCGATCTGATGGTGGACGGAAAGTCGGTTTGGGAGGCTGCCAAGGTCCCGTTGTTCAACTGGAGCTGCGACCACCCCTGTTACTTCCCTATCCGGCACGGCATTCGCAGCCCTTATCTGCTGCACGGCTACGTGTTCCCCGACCATGCGCGCTTCAACATCAAACACCTGCATCCGAACGGCACTGCGTTCGCGGTGCATCTTGGCATTCCGCCGCGATCGCTGTTTCCGGACGCGCCGCTGGCGCCGCACCAGCGGAACGGCAGGATCATGTTCACCAAAAGCGGCGCGGATATCACCAAAATCGAACAGAACTGGCGCCAATACGGCCCCGATCTGCAGCACATCGTCTTCGCCGCGGCCGAGGAACTGTTTACCCGCTCCACGGCCGATTTCGTCCCCACCATTCAGCGTATCGCCGAACCGCGCGGGTTGTTCATGGACGCCAACAACCAGGTAATGCTGCTGTTGATCCGGGAGTTGGACAACTACATCCGGTTCAAGCGCGCCAATCTGGTGATGGACACCGTCAAGCACTATCCGGTGGATGTCTTCGGCGCCGGCTGGGACCATATCGACTGGGACGGCGCGGCCGCCCGGTTCCACGGTTCGGCCACCTGGCGAACGATGATCGATCTGCTGCCGCGATACAGCGGATGCCTGTCAACCAACCCGCTGGTGGAAGAATCGGTGCATGACCGGGTGTTCTTCGCGCTGGCGGCCGGGGTGCCTCCGATCAGTGACGGGAATACCTTCGCCAGAAGAACCATGCCGATGCTGGACAAGTATATGTTCGACTTCACGCGGGAGCGGATTTCGCAGGCGGTGGAAGCAGTTCTGGCCAATCCGGCGGAGGCGGCGGCCCGCACCGACGATACTTTCCATGCGCTGTCCGGCCCGTTCGGGTTGGTCCGCTCGGTGCGCCAGATCGTCCAGTTCGCCGGTCTGCACACACTGAATGCACCCTGCTGACA
>JAKBCJ010000014.1 GCA_021807975.1 Pseudomonadota bacterium
GTCGTAATCGACCTTGTCGGCGGAGAATGTGACCGGGGCGCTTTTGTCGATCGAGCCGCCAGACGGAGCAGGCGTGACCGTGTTAACCTGCGCCGCAGCGGATCCCACGCAGCAGCACGCCAAGACCCCGGCCCACAAGCCGATGCCGAAATGGCTGATCGGCGGACGTTGCGGCGGGCGGGAAAATCGATCCACGTGGTCCATCCTCAGCCATCTTCCGTGTGCAGCAACAGCGCAACCGCGAACATCAGCCCAGCCGCGGCTGGCGCCCAGGCCGCCAGTACCACCGGCAATGCGCCCGATTGGCCGATTTCTTCGGCGATCTTCGACACCACGAACAACGCAAACCCCGCGGCAACCCCACTGCCAATCATTTTGGCGACGCCTCCGCGGCGTGCCGGCCGCATGGAAAACCCCGCTGATACCAGGCACATCGTCGCCGCGAGCAAGGGAAGTGCCAGCAGAGCCTGAAAATGCAGCCTGTGGCGAACCGATGAAAATCCTGAGCGATCCAGCAGGGCAATGAACCCTGGTAGAGCCCAAAAAGACAACGTATCCGGCGAGGCAAAGCTCTCCTGTACACGCGATACTGTCAGGTCGGTGGGCAGTTTGATCAGCTTGGGTGGTTCGGGTAATTGATCAGGCTTAACAGTGCGCGCGTCTTCAAGCATCCAACTTCCTCTGGCGAGCGTGGCCCGCGCCGCTTCGATTCGCGACAACAGCCTGTCGTCCTTGTCCAGGCGAAAAACGCTGACCGTCTGGGCGATTAGGTGCTTGCCGCGTAGTTCCACCTGCATGGCATGGATGATGGCGACCCCTTGAGGTGAGTCCTGCCGATCCGATTGCCGGAGCCACAATTGACCGCCGTTCAGCGCCAAAGGGCCGCCGCCGGATCGCAAATATGCATTATCCAGAGCCTCCGCCCTGGCAAGCATCACGGATGAGACGGGACTGACCAGGGTGGTCGCGATCACGCCAAACAAAAACGCACACATCGTCGGAGCGGCCAGAAATTCCCATGCCGAGATACCTGCGGCCCGGGCGACGATTAATTCCGATGACCGGGTCAATTTCCAGAAACACAAGATTCCGCCCAGAAGAATGGCGAATGGCAAAATCTGCATGGCAATAAACGGCAACCGCAGTCCGGCGATCTGACTAACCAGTCCGAAACTAACGTCGGGGTGCGATGCCGACCGACGCAGCAACTCGATGAAATCGAACATCGCGACGAGACCGGACAACGCGAGCAGCATGGCAATGGCAGAGGCCGCGAACTGGCGTACAATGTAAATTGAGAGAGTAAGTGCGGCGGTCATCGGTTCAGGCTTCTACCGCCCGTGGCTGAAATACGCGAACAGGCGGGCCGAACAACAGCCAGCAGCAAACCAGACCAGGGACAATCGCATGCAACCATGTCAGGAAAAGCAGGCTGCTTTCCCGTGCCGCCAGCGTGCTAAAGGCAAGGCCCGTCGCGAGCAATCCAACCATGAATCCGACTGTGACAAGCGGTCGCAGTATGCCGCCGTGGCGCCTGAAAATTCCGCCGAGTGCCGAAAACAGGCCAACCATGGCATAAGACAGGGTCGTCAGTGGATCGGTGAGCCTTCTATGGCCTTCTGCCTTCCACTTTGCCCGGTCACGCTCAAAAAACGGGTGAGGGTCCAGCAGCGCGCGCAGCGGCATTTCGGCCATGTCGATAGGACGGGCCACCTCTTCTTTCGTGGCTTCAGCGAGATCGATCTCATTCTGCTTGAAGCTCAGCACGTCCAGGCGCCCGGATTGGTGATCGATTGTCTGTCTGCTCCCGTCCAGCAGCAGCACACGCGGACCGTTTGGTCCGTCAATAAGATGGCCGCGTTCAGCCAGGATGGTGGCATGCGCGGCTGGGTCGCGGGCGTCATCAACCATTATCCCCGACAGTGTCCCTTCCTTGTCGCGCGATCTGACGTAGACCGTCAGCTGATCGGACAGAGGCGTGAACACACCATCTTGCAGCAGGAAGGCAGCGAGGCGATTGCGGATTTCCCATTGGAATGTTTTGAAGTTGGCAGTCGCGGCAGGCACGGCCCAAAGGCTAAGGATGTAGCCAAACAAAGTTGCCAGCAGCGCCACGGCAAGGGCGGGTCGGGCCAAAGCCCAGGGCGAAAGGCCGGCGGCGCGCATCACCGTCAGTTCCCGATCCGCTGCCATTCTCTGATAGACGAACTGAACCACGACGTAGGTTGTGATTGGCAGCATGACCGCGACGAAGCTCGGAATCAGTAGCGATGTCAGATGGATAAAGACAAAAAACGACAGCCCGCGGTTGACCACGAGATCCACGAACCGCAGCGACTGGACCAGCCAGATCAGCGCGGTCAGGCCACTTGTGGTGATAACCAGTGCGAGCAGAACCTGACGGAAGATATAAATATCCAACCGGGAAATCATTTTGCCGGAGCGCATACCGCTTTCTGCTGTACCCCTTGGCGCGATGCAACCGGACTTTTTTTGCCATTGAAAGCCAGCCGACCTTAATTCTGACGCATAAACGCGGGTCAACGGCAGCACAAGCGAGGGTTTGCGAGGTATGCGCCGTCCCGCGCCGCCATTCAGCCGGGAGAATGTGCCCTTGCGATTTGGCCGGTTCGGCGACAAACAGCCGCCTGATCGTCTTGCCGACCGCCTCGGCGGAGGTACCGGAACGAAGGATTCACCACACCATGGCGACCGAAATGCCAAACCGCAATCTCAGCGGTGGTGACGCGACAGCTGACCGGTGGCTGCTTGCCGCGGCAACTTGGTGCGTACTTCTCCTGCCGCTCGCCCTGATGTACGCGCGGGCTATTGGAGACGGCGTCCTCAGCGTAATCGCTGTGCTGTTTGTGATACGGACAGTGGCAATCCGGTCATGGGGCTGGCTGAAGGCACCATGGACGCGGCTGATGCTGGTGTTTTGGGTCTGGCTGATGTTTTGCACATGGCTGATGGGCGCGCCGCACACATTGGTACAAGCCGCGGCCTCGGTTCGATTTTTCATTTTTGTCGCCGCATTGGAAACTTGGGTATTGCCGTATCCGGCCACACAACGTCGGCTGTGGTGGGTCGTCCTGGGTTCCGCTGTCTGGATTCTGATCGAGTGCTGGCAACAGTATGTTTTCGGCACAAACGAGATTGGCTGGCCAAGATTTGGGGACGGCGCTTTGACGGGGCCGTTCAGGGGACCAACGGCCGGCGGCACGTACCTGCTGCTGTTTTTCCCCGCCTTTCTGCCGCTTTGTTTCACTTTGTTGCGGCGGGGCAAACTGATCGACAAGTTTACTGTCGCGGCCGTGCTGATACTCGCAGCGGCAACCATGATTCTGATCGGTCAGCGTATGCCAGCTTTGCTGATGGCACTAGGCTTAGTCGTCAGCGGGTTACTGTTCCGACAGGTAAGGCTGGCGGTGATCCTGGCCATTCTCGTAAGCGTTGTTGTGCTGACGTTGCTGCCGGTGATTTCACCGCCGGTGTTCGAGAAACTGGTGGTACATTTTACCGAGCAGATGCGGCATTTTTGGGGAACGCCTTATGGGCTGATTTTCGCACGCGCGGTATCGATGATTCAGGCGCATCCCGGGGTGGGCCTCGGATGGGACGGGTTTCGGAATAACTGCATGAACCCCGCCTATTTGGCTGGCGTCCCGTGGCTGCCGGTCAGCGATCCGACCAGCCCGCTAGGGTGCAACATTCATCCGCATAACAACTGGCTGCTGATAGCCACCGATGCTGGACTGGTTGGGGTCGCGCTGTTCGCCGCCCTGGTAGTGCTGTGGTTGACACGCATCCGTGGGACAACGGACGCTCAGGCTAACGGACGCCGAGCGGGACTGTTGGTTATTATATTTGTGACGATGTGGCCGATCGCCTCGGCCACATCGCTATTCACAGTTCCAAATGCGGGCTGGATATTCCTGATGATTGGGTGGGGTTTGGCGGAAGCGAAATCAGGTCTGGCGGGCGGCCCCGAACTTCCGTGAGGCGCAAGGTTCAGTCCTGCCCATCGTGGGGCAGACGACCGTCGGTGGGGAACATTATAGCTGCGCAGCCATGACGCGTGCCTGCCCCGCGGATGTGCATTTGACCTATTTCCGCGGCCATGGACATGCGGCACGGCGCCGAACCGCCGCCGAATCCGTTCCAATGCGTCCAGGGTGTCTTTCGGTCGCGTCTCCGTTCCTCCGGACCTGGACCCGCTTGGCGACGGTCGGAATCCCCCGTCTGGCCGGTAGGAAAACCGCCTGGTTATCGCTACATACGCGATACGGTCATCAGCATGATGGGACACGAGCCTATTTTACCGCCTGAGTTCCAGCTTGGACGACTGCCGGTCGCATCCAAAAGCACCAAGACCCGGCAGTTTCTGCTGATCGCGGCAGGGCTGTCGATCCTTGTCCATATCCTGGCCGCTTTGACGATCGCGTTCCTGCCGCGGCTGCTGCCGCGGGAACCGCAACAACAGGCAGAAGGTGCAGTCGAGTTGCTGATGGTGGAACGGCAGGGAACCGTCGCCAGCCCGCCCGCCCAGCCGACCGACACCAAACCGTCGCCACCGCAACCGCAACAGCAGCCCGCACCGCCCAAGACCGAGGCGCCCAAACACAAGGACGCCACCGAACCCGCGCCGCCGACGGAACAGCCCTCGCCCAAGGACGCGCGGGAAAACGCCCCAACGGCGCCCGCCGAGCAGACCGAGCAGCAGCCGAAGGAAAATAAGGATGCCGCCAAGGTGGCGCCGGCCCCGCCACAGCCGCCGCCCCAGAAGGCACCTGTTTTCGACCTGTCCGGAACCGAAAGCGAGTCCAACGCCACCGTGATGGGGGGACACATCATACCCGCCAGCAAGGACGACCGCTACCGCAACCGCCCGCCAATCTATCCGCAAGCGGCGCAAATTCGCCGCGAAGGCGGCACCGTCGATCTCCTGATCCATGTGACAGACACCGGCGTGACCGGTTCTGTGGATGTCATAGCCAGTTCCGGCCACCCAATCCTGGACCACGCCGCAATCGACGCCGTGATGAAATGGCACTTCCGCCCCGCCTTGAAAGAAGGCAGATCGGTGCCATTCGATATGCCGTTCCGATTCGAGTTCGACCCCTATTGAATATCCCGATGTGCTCCGCGGCAAAGCTATGGCACTAAACCATGAAGGAATCGCCCAATGGTACGCATTGATCGGGTCGTGACACGCGGCGGCGACGGCGGCGAAACCTCGCTAGGCGACGGGTCCAGAGTCGCTAAGACCGATCCGCGTATCGAGGCTATGGGCGCGGTCGATGAAGCCAACGCCAGCATCGGCGTGCTGCGCACCCACACCGGAAACCGGCCGCACGAGGACGCGATGCTGGCGCGAATCCAGAACGACCTATTCGACGTCGGCGCCGATTTGTGCGTGCCCGGCCCGGACGGCGGCCGGCTACGCCTGACCGACGCTGTGGTTCTGCGCCTGGAATCGGAGGTCGAGGCGATGAACGAAACCCTGCCGCCGCTGAAAAGCTTCATCCTGCCAGGGGGAACCGCCGCCGCTGCGTTCGCTCACGTCTCCCGCGTCACGGCTCGGCGGGCGGAGCGCGCGGTGTCGGCTGTCAGCGACGTCAACCCGGTGGTTCGACGCTATCTCAATCGCCTGTCGGATCATCTTTTCGTTTTGGCCCGCGTGCTCAACGAAAATGCCGCCACGGACGTCCTTTGGGTGCCCGGTGCCAATCGCTGAAAGCCGGGGAATCGATTGAATGTCTCTGGCATTGCGCCGGATATTTCCGGATTGTCCCGGTTCCAAACGCTTGGCTTGCGGCAGCTTTCAGGCTGTCAGTCAACTTGGCCCGTTTCAACGGATTCGTCGGCAAATGTTTGGCGATCGTTAGCGTCCGGTCTCGGCCGCGGAGCGGTCGTGTACGCGCCTGCTTGAGCCCCCGCTTAGATCATTACGCGATTGCCTGGACTGGTTTCCAGACAAGCGTCGTGGCATGAACACGGCCTACGGCATAGCCGACACTGGAATGGCGGCCTTCTGAGTGCTTTTCATGCAGAGCCCGTCTTTCCTGGCTCAACAGCGGCAGTTCGAGGAAGGGTATGGCCGCTCCACTGCCAACAGTCTGTTCGGGATCGCCAAAATTCCAACCGGCAACCACATTCGCGACATGCTCGATGCGGTTTATCTCGGGGATGACCTGGTCTCCCGCCAACCGCTTTGCCTAGCGGTTCTGGATGCCGGGGGGCACTTTCTGTTTGTCTAACAAACGTCCTGGCATCCGCCGATCCAGGAATATCTGACCGGCGTCGGCCTGCCGAGGCTCGAACAGGCGGTTAAGCGCGGCAAGCAGCGCTTCGTCCATCGCTACCGCTGGCTGCGCGGCGTGCCCTGCTTGATGGCCGCGATGCGCTGGCGGTCAACCGGGTGGATATCGATATACTCAACGCTTCCGCAGAGACCGCCTACCGCAACAGCTTCGTCACCGACTTCCCCGTCGGCCCAGACCATGCCGTCGAACTGGCCACCTGCGGCCGTGCCCGGTGAAAGATCGAAAATAAGACCTCCAGCGCCCTGAAGAACAACGATTATAGCCTTGGTTACAGCTCCGGACACAGGAAGAAAAATCTCTCCGCGCGGGCAATGCTTGGGCCGCACTACGCCTTCTCCAGCAAGGTGACGGCGATAGCGACCTACTAGACCTTCACGTCATCGGGCTGCTCCTCACCATCGCTTTTGCGAAACCCCGTCAATCCCACCGTGACCGCTGGCACCCATCGATGCGTGCCGCGATACCTTCAGAGATGGACGGAATGCAGCCCGTGCCGACCGACAGAGAGCAGAATGAGAATTGCCAAGCCTCCACTTTACCGGGGAAAATCTACTCTTTTCGATACGCTCTCAGGAAGACATCGGTGCCGCGCTCCGCTCGGCTAAGAATCTCCCCGGGCGTGCTAAGGCCGGCCAGACCGAAGGCGATCCTTGTCGGCATGCTGCCTTCCCAAAGGCTCACCAGATCGTCGGCGGCCCGGTCGGCATCGTCCACCGACAGGTCGCCGCGGTCGGCAGCCGCAGCGATCATACCGGCCAGCGCGGCTCGCACACGGCCCGGGCCGGCCACGTAGAACCGATCCGCCAGTGCCCGGTTGGCCCGCAGCGTCCCGGGCAAGGTATGCGCCATAGTGCAGATGTCGGATCCCAGGATCACGGTTAGAAATTCCCTGCCGACCGCGATCAGCCGATCCCGTAGGCTGCCTGCCTGTTTGGTGCTGGACAGCGCCATGATCATCAGGTCGGATGTCTCGGCCACGATCGTCTCGAACAACGTCTCTTTGTCGTGAAAGTGGCTATAGACCGTCATTTTCGATACCCCCGCATGCGCTGCGACCGTCTCCATCGTCACCAGATCGAATGGCTGGCTGGCAAACAAGGCGCGGGCTGCTTTCAGGATGGCGCCCCGTTTGGCGGTGTCCTTGGGTCGGCCGGAACGGTGCGGTCCGGTTCGATCGTCGTCTGTCGATTTAGATACTGGACTCATGGGTATAGCATACTACATACTGGACGCGTTGGTATAGGAATATCGTCGATCCATGCGTCGAACCGCAATACTCGCATCGGTTTTGGGGGGCGCAGCCCTGCTGGCCGGCTGCACCGTTGGCCCGGATTACATAGCACCGGCCGCACCGCCCAGCCCGCGCTTCACCGAAGCACCGACTCCGGCGGCGACGGTGCAGGCGGCGACTCCCGGCGGCGAGCAGCAATCCTTGGTGACCGATCGGGATATACCTGGCGAATGGTGGACGGTGTTCCACTCTCCGCAGATAACCGCGCTGGTGACACAGGCGCTGAAGGCCAATCCCGACATCGCCGCGGCGCAGGCCACCTTGCTTCAGGCCCGCGAGTCCGTACGGGCCGCGGAAGGGGCCTTGATGCCGTCGGTCAGCGGCGGCCTGCAGGCGCAGCGGACCCGCGAGTCGCTGGCGGCGATCGGCTTCGGCAACGGGTCGATCCTCTACTCGGTGGGCGCCGCGTCGTTGAACGTGTCGTACACCCTGGATGCGTTCGGCGGCATTCGCCGGCAACTGGAACAATTCAACGCGCAGGCCGAGTACCAGCGGTTCCAGCTTGAGGCAACCGATCTGACGCTAGCCGCGAACGTGATCGAGGCCGCGATCAACGAAGCGGCGTTGCAGGCCCGGATCGACACCACGCAGCGCATTATCCAGGCCGATACCGATGCGCTCGATCTGGTGAAGCGCCGTTTCGCGCTGGGCGCGGTCAGTCAGGCCGACGTGCTGCAGCAGCAGTCGTTGCTGGACGCCCAGGTCGCGACGCTGCCCGGTTTGCGCAAGCAGGCACAGCAGGTTCGCAATCAGCTCGCGGTATTTCTGGGCGGCCCGCCGGATCGCTACCATATGGCCACGCTGGACCTGAACAGCCTGACCCTGCCTGCGGAACTGCCGGTATCATTGCCATCGAAACTGGTGCAGCAGCGTCCGGATATCCGCGCGTATGGCGCGTTGCTGCATTCGGCGACGGCGGCGGTCGGCGTGGCGACGGCGAATATGCTCCCGCAGATATCGTTGACAGGGAACTATGGGCTGGAGGGCACGACTGTGCCCAATCTGTTTACCCCAGCCGGTATTGTCTGGACGATCGCCAGCAGCCTGACACAGCCGCTGTTCGATGGTGGCACATTGACGGCGCGCCGGCAGGCGGCGAAGGCCGCGCTGGATGTCGCGGCTGCGCAGTACAGCAGTACGGTCAATACGGCGTTCCAGAACGTCGCCGACTCCCTGGTGGCGATCGAGCGCGATGCGGAGACATTGCAGACGGCATTGGCCGCGCAAAAGACCGCCGCCGCCAGCCTGAACGTCACCAGATCTCAGTATGAAGCCGGCGCCGGCAGCTATGTGAACGTGCTGACCGCCGAACAAGCCGACTATTCCTCGCGCCTGAACCTCGTCTCCGCCCAAGCCGCGCGGTTCACCGATACGGTGGCGCTGTTTCAGGCGCTGGGCGGCGGATGGTGGAACCGGACAGACGTCGATGCGACTGTCGCGCAATGCTGCGGAGTGATTCCATGAACGATGCGACCATTTTGTCCCGGACCGCCGAACGGAAGCCCCGGACGTGGTTGCGGCTGACGATTATGCTCCTGCTGGTAGGGGGACTGGCGTCCGGGCTGATTGCGTTTCAGCGCTTCAAGGCCGGCATCCTCAAGCAGATCGTCACGTCGATCCGTTCGGAAGTCCCGGTAGTCGCGACGGCGCAGGCCACCATGCAGACCTGGCAGCCGCGGCAAACCGCCGTGGGGACTGCCCGGGCATCGAAGGGCGCCGATCTGGCCGCGGAGCTTGCCGGGGTCGTGGACCGGATCGACTTCGAGTCCGGTCAGACCGTCACGGCAGGCACGGTTCTGCTGCGCCTGCGGCCGAACGACGACGACGCGAAGCTGGCTCAGCTTCAGGCGAACGCGGAACTGGCGGAGGTGACCCTCGGGCGGGATCAGCGGCAGTTGGCGGCACGTGCGGTACCGCAGGCAACTGTGGATACGGATGCGGCGAACCTGAAGGTGGTCAAGGCGCAGGTAGCGGCGCAGCAGGCGCTGATGGCGGAAAAAGTGGTCAAGGCACCGTTCGCCGGGCGGCTTGGCGTGCGGCAGGTGGACGTCGGGCAATTCCTGGCGGCGGGCGCGCCGATCGTGACCTTGCAGCAACTCGATCCGATGTTCGTCGATTTCTATCTGCCGCAACAGGCGTTGGAGCATATCGCGGTTGGGCAGGCCGTCGAAGTGACGGCGGACGGCTATCCGAATCGCACGTTCCCCGGCGTGGTCACGGCACTGAATGCCCGAGTCGATCCCAACAGCCGGATGTTGCAGGTCCGAGCCAGTTTGCCGAATGCGGATGGGGCGCTGCTGCCCGGTATGTACCTAAGCGTGTCTGTCGCGTCGGGTAGGCCGCGTTCGCTGGTGACCATCCCGCTGGCGGCGGTGGCATTCAATCCCTACGGATCGCTAGTTTACGTGCTGGGCGAGGACAACGGCAAGCAAGTCGTCAAGCAGCAGTTCGTCACCACCGGGGCGCAGCGCGGCGATCAGGTCAGTATCCTGAAGGGCATTTCCGCGACCGATACCATCGTGACAGCCGGGCAGTTGAAGTTGCACAACGGATCGGTCGTGAAGATCGACAACACCGTGCAGCCGACCGACAATCCAGCGCCCGTGCCGGTGGACCAGTGATGGCGGCAACAGTTTCATCCGGCGCCGAGGGCCAGGGGCAATGAAATTCACCGACATCTTCATCCGCCGGCCGGTGCTGGCCTGCGTCGTCAGCCTGATGCTGCTGGTGCTGGGGCTGAAGGCCTTCTACGCGCTGCCGATTCTGGAGTATCCGAAGACCCAGAACGCCATCGTGACGATCACAACGGTGTATTACGGTGCCGATCCGGAAACCGTGGCCGGTTTCGTAACAACTCCGCTGGAAAATGCCATCGCGCAGGCGAACGGCATCGATTATCTGTCGTCGAACAGCCGGTCCGGCAGCAGCACGATCACCGCCAACCTGATCCTGAATTTCGACCCCGATAAAGCGGTGACCGAGATCACGGCGAAGATCAATTCGGTCTTGAACCAGCTTCCGGCAGGCGTTCAGCAGCCGACGCTGACAGTTGCGATCGGGCAATCGCTGGACGCGCTGATTATCGGTTTCGCCAGTAAAGAACTGTCGCCTAACCAGGTGACAGACTATCTGATCCGCAACGTGCAGCCGCGATTGCAGGCGGTGCCCGGCGTGCAGACCGCCGAGTTGCTGGGCGGACGGAATTTCGCCCTGCGCGCCTGGCTGGACCCCGCGAAGCTCGCAGCCTACGGCCTGACCGCGACCGATGTCACCCTGGCGCTGAGCAGCAACAACGTGATCGCGGGGATTGGCACCACCAAGGGCCAAATGGTGCAGTTCAATCTGACGGCTTCCACCAACCTTCATTCCGCGGCCGAGTTCCGCAAGCTGGTCATCAAGCAGGTGAACGGCGGCATCGTTCGGCTGGAAGACGTGGCCAATGTCACACTGGGCTCGGACGATTATGAATCCAGCGTCGAATACAACGGGCGCAAGGGCGTCTATGTCGGCATCCAAACCGTGCCGTCGGCCAGCCTGCTGGCAGTGATCAACGGCGTTAAAGCCGTTCTGCCATCGATCCAGCAGCAGCTTCCCGCCGGCCTGTCCGGCGATGTGATCTACGACTCCACTGTATTCGTGGACAGCGCGATCAATGAAGTGGAACGCTCCCTGGCTGAAACGGTGCTGATCGTTACACTGGTGGTGTTCGCGTTCCTCGGGTCGCCGCGATCGGTGGTGATTCCGGTCGTGACCATTCCGCTGTCGCTGATCGGTACGTTCGCGATCATGCTGGTGCTGGGATTTTCGATCAATTTGCTCTCGCTGCTGGCATTGGTGCTGGCGATCGGGCTGGTCGTGGACGACGCGATCATCGTGGTGGAAAGCGTCAACCGCCATCTGGAGGACGGCATGCGGCCGCGCGAGGCGGCGATCCAGGCGGCACGCGATCTGGCGAACCCGATCATTGCCATGACGGTGGTGCTGATCGCGGTCTATGTGCCGATTGGCTTTCAGGGTGGCCTGACCGGGGCGCTGTTCACCGAGTTCGCGTTTACCGTCGTGGGCGCGGTGACCATGTCCGCCATCGTGGCGCTGACCTTGTCGCCGATGATGTGCGGCTATTTGCTAAAGCCGCATGCCGCGGGCCATCCCGTCGGCTGGGCGGATCGGCTGACCGCCTTTATCGACCGCCTGTTCAGCTGGTTGCAGCGCAGCTACGAACGCCGGCTGCGCGGCAGTCTGCGAACCATGCCGGTAACCCTGCTGTTCGCGGCAATCGTAATCAGCAGTATCTATTTTCTGTATGCCAGCGCCGGCAGCGAACTGGCGCCGCAGGAAGATCAAGGCGTGGTCATTCTGCTTCCGACCGCCGCACCCGACGCGACGGTGCAGCAGCAGGAACTCTACGGCGACCAGTTGCAGGCGATCATGGCTAAAATACCTGAAGCCGATCAAAGCTTCCAGGTCATCAGCCCGGTCCTGTCCATCGCTGGGGTGACCCTGAAGCCATGGGACCAGCGTCACCGGGACGGAACAACGATCCAACGCCAGCTTCAAGGCCAGGTCAGCGCTATCGCCGGGGAGCGCGTCGCGGTGTTCCAGCCCCCGCCGCTGCCAGGTGCTCAGGGTCTGCCTATCCAATACGTTCTGAAAACGACCCAGCCGATCTCCGCGCTGTATCCGCAAGCGCAGAAATTCCTCGCGGCCGCGGCCGCCAGCGGCATGTTCCTGTTCATCGACAGCGACCTGAAGGTCGATGCGCCGCAGGTCACGATCGAGATCGACCGCGACAAGGCCGCGCAACTCGGTTTGTCCATGAGCCAGGTGGGCAATGCCCTAGGCGGCCTGCTCGGTGGCGCATATACCAACTACTTCAGCCTTGGGACCCGGTCTTACAAAGTCATATCCCAGGTACAGCAACGCTCCCGCCTGACGGTGGATCAGGTGATGCAATACCAGATCGCCACCATCGATGGCACGCCTATACCGGTTTCGGCCATCGCCAGGGTGACGCAACAGACCGTTCCGCAGACGATCACGCATTTTCAGCAGCAGAACTCGGCAACGATTTCCGGCGTCCCGGCGTTGGGGGTTTCGCAGGCGGATGCCTTGAAAACGCTGCAGGACCTTGCCGTGCAGACCCTGCCGCGCGACACGCTGATCGATTACGCCGGACCGCTGCGACAGTATATTCAGGAGTCCAGCGGCTTCCTTGCAACGTTCGCACTGGCACTAATCATCATCTTCCTTTGTCTGGCAGCATTGTTCGAAAGTTTCCGCGATCCGGTCGTCATTCTGATATCGATTCCGATGTCGGTCGCCGGGGCGCTGGTATTCATTAGCCTGGGCCTGGGCGGGGCCAGCCTGAACATCTACACCGAGGTCGGATTGGTGACGCTGATGGGCCTGATCAGCAAACACGGCATCCTGATCGTCGAGGTTGCCAATGAGGCTCAGCGCGCTGGACGCAGCAAGCTGGATGCCATCGTTTATGCGGCGGGGATTCGGCTTCGCCCCATCTTGATGACGACCGCCGCGATGGTGCTGGGCGTGGTGCCGCTGATTACCGCGTCGGGCGCCGGGGCGGCATCGCGCTTCAACATGGGGTTGGTTATCGCCAGCGGCCTGTCGATTGGCACGCTGTTTACCCTGTTCGTTCTGCCGGCGGTTTATATGACGATTGCCGCACGGCACACGGTCGAGGAGGCTGTGGCTTTCAGCTCGGCGGAGTAGGCGAGAACGCCTGAACAGCCTCGGCGTTGGCCGGGTCTATCTCGCTCTGGAATTTCGGTTGCAACTGCGCCGCGTCATGAAGCGCGGCCCCTGCCTCCCCAACAGTGCTGTTGAGAACGGCAGGCTGCACAGCGAAACCGGCAACCGGCGCCAGGCCTAGGTCGGCGGCTGCGATCGGTGCTGCCATGCGCCTCATCGCAGCACCTCCCTGGCGCCGTCGAGCGGCGGGTGGGGTTGAGATGGTTTCATTGCTTTCCCGGTCTATGTCTGAAGGGCACGATCCTTGCGGATCACTTCGACTCCAACGAGGCGAGCCGCATCGGGGTCACCGAAAAATGCGTCTCGCTTTGCCGCGTGTGCTTGAAACGCTGTAAGAAGGACGGACTCTGACCCGAGGAAATCCGTCATGGCCCAACCGCCTCTCATCCGTCTGCACCCCGAAGACAGTGTCGTCATCGCACGCGCCACCCTGCTGCCCGGCACCCCGGTCGGCGACAATGTGCTGGCGACGCAGCGAATTCCGGCGGGCCACAAGGTTGCCGTCAGGGCGATCGCCGTTGGGGAACCGATTCGGCGATATGGGCAGATTATCGGGTTCGCGTCCGCCGCTATCGCGCCGGGCCAGCATGTGCATGTACATAACTGCGAGATGGGCGATTTCGCCAAGGACTACGCCTACGGCGTCGATGCCAAACCCACCGAGTTCTTCGAACCGGCAGCGACGTTTCAGGGCATTCGCCGGCCGGATGGCAAGGTTGCCACCCGCAACTACATCGGTATCCTGACCAGCGTGAACTGTTCGGCGCATGTGGCGGGCGTCGTGGCTGATATGTTCAAACGCAATCCGATGACCGGAGCCGACCCGCTGTCGGATTACCCCAATGTCGATGGCGTCGTCGCGCTGACGCACAAGACCGGCTGCGGGATGACGCAGGACGAGCCTCTACGTGTTCTGCGCCGCACCCTGGCCGGCTACGCCCGGCATCCAAATTTCTCCCACGTTATCGTGCTGGGTCTGGGCTGCGAGGTGAACCAGATCGGCGGATTGATGGAGGAGCAGCGTCTGGCCGGGCGTCTAAAGGCGCTGGATATTCAGACGGTGGGCGGTAGCCGCAAGACAGTCGCGGCCGGCGTGGAGTTCGTGAAGGATGTGCTGGCCGAAGCCAACAACGTGACGCGGGTCACCGTTCCGGCCAGCGAACTGACGGTGGCGCTGCAATGCGGCGGGTCGGATGGGTATTCGGGCGTCTCGGCCAATCCTGCGCTGGGCGCCGCCAGCGATTTGCTCGTGCGCCACGGCGGTTCGGTCATCCTGTCCGAAACCCCCGAAACCTATGGCGCGGAACATTTGCTGACCCGGCGGGCGATCTCCAAGGAAGTCGGCGAGAAGCTGGTCGGCCTGATGCGCTGGTGGGAAGATTACACCCGCCAGGAAGGCGCGGAGATGAACGCGAATCCCTCGCCCGGCAACAAGGCCGGCGGCTTGACGACGATCCTGGAAAAGTCGTTGGGCGCTATGGCGAAGGCCGGCAGCACCAACCTGGTCGATGTCGTCCGCTATGCCGAGGAGGTCAAGGCTCGCGGGTTCGTCTTCATGGACACGCCGGGCTACGACCCGGTCGCCGCGACTGGTCAGGTAGCCGGCGGGGCGAATTTGGTGTGCTTTACCACCGGGCGCGGGAGCGTGTTCGGCTGCAAGCCGGCGCCGTCCATCAAGCTGGCGACCAATACCCCGATGTTTAAACATATCGAAGACGACATGGATGTGAACTGCGGCACGATATTGGACGGCGACGAGACGGTGCAGCAGGCGGGACAGCGGATTTTTGAGCTTATCCTGCGAGTGGCCTCGGGTGAGCGCACCAAAAGCGAACAGTTCGATGTCGGTGCGGCGGAGTTTGCGCCCTGGGTGCTGGGCGCGACGATGTAAGGACACGCCGCGAAATAAACGAGTCACTTGACGGAGGTCACCGGCCTCTCATCGTCCTGGCGGGCGCAGGCCCGCCAGAATGGACTGCTCCGACTGAGCGTGAATTGAAGCGATTATTCCAGAGCGTATCCTAACGCGACGCCGCCCACCCGGTCAGGCGGCTTCGACCTCCAGCCAGGTACTTTGATAGACCGCGCCGGCGCCCATGTCGGTGTAGCCGTCGGCGCACAGCATGTTCACTGTGCCGTCGGCCGCTTCCTCGTCTGGACGCTGGCCGGGAACCAGGACAACGCCAGGCTGTATGTCATCCAGCACGCGTAAACGTAACGACACCGCCCCCAACCCGTTGCGAAGGCGGACGATCTGCCCGTCTTGCAGTCCGCGCGCGACGGCGTCGCTTGGATGCAGCACGGCGAACGGCGCACCTTCGCGTTTACGCAACGAGGCAACGCCGGAAAATGCCGTGTGACTTTGAAAATATCCCGGCGTCGTCAGTAATTGTAGCGGATAGGCGCCGATGGAAGCCGGGTCTGGCTGCCAGTCCGGCAGCGGCGGCAGGCCTCGCTCTTCCAGTGTCCGGGAGTAGAATTCAAGCTTGCCCGACGGGGTGGGAAAGACCTGCCCCGATTTGGTTGCGATGGAAACGGCCTTTCCGTCCAGCAGCGAAGCCGGATCGGCCTGCAAACCGGCGCCACGGAACAATTCTTGTAAAATCTGCGGTTCCTTCATCCGGAACACCGGGTCGGTCAGGCCAAACCTCGCGGCAAGGGTTTGGGTTAGCCGCAGGTTCGACCAAGCCTCCCCAACGGGCTCCACCGCTCGGTGTCCATACTGCATGTAATAGGTTCCGTAGCTACGGTAGAAATCCTCGGTTTCCAGATACGTGGTCGCCGGCAGCACGATATCGGCGAAGCGCGCGGTTGCGGTCAGGAAAGGATCGTGGACAACGGTGAACAGGTCCTCCCGCGACAGGGCTGCCCGCATTTTCGCGGTATCCGGATTGGTGACAGCGGGATTGTTCGCGGCGATGAACAGCGCCCGGATCGGCGGATCGGTCAGTTCCAGCAACGCCTCGCCCAGCTTCAGGTGGTTGACGGTGCGCGCGGCGGCCGGTCCCGACGGGCGGCGCACAGCGCCATAGTTCAAATCGAACGCGGCGGCAGTGGCCAGCATCGCGCCGCCGCCATAGCGGCCGTACGCTCCGGTGACACCCGGTAGCAGCGCCACGGTACGCAGGTTTTGGCCACCATGGGTAAACCGGCTCATGCCGAAGCCAATGCGGATGAACGGAGTTCGGGCCGCACCATACATCGCGGCTAGCCGCTCAACGTCGGCGGCGGCCAAGCCGCTGATATCGGCGACACGTTCTGGGGTGAAGCGGGGCAGCACCTGTGCCTCCACCTGTTCAAATCCGATCGTGTGTGCGGCCAGATATGCCCGGTCTGCCATCCCGTCGCGCACCAGGACGTGCATGACACCCAGCGCCAGGGCGGAGTCGGTTCCAATCTTGACCGGAAGATACCAGTCGGCGGTAACGGCGGCGCGTGTCCGCCTGGGGTCGATAACGATCAGCTTAACGCCGCGCCGGCGAACGTCCTCGATCTTCGCCCACAGATGGACGTTGGTGGCGTACAGGTCCGATCCCCATGCGATCACCAGGTCGGATTCGACCACTGATTCGGGGTCAGCACCGCCAGTCGGGCCGACAGTGACGTCCCAAGCGGCCTCGGCACAGGAGTCGCAGACCGTCCCGCCCAGCAGGCGGCTGGCACCCAGGGCATGGAACAGACCGTTGGTCAGGCCCCGGTTTATCAGGCCCTGATGTGCGCTGTAGGCGTATCCCAACAAGGCTTCGGGGCCGGACTCGGAGATCACGGCCCGCCAATGGCCGACGATCTCGTCGATTGCCTGATCCCAGGTGATCGGCGCGAACTGGCCGCTGCCCTTAGGTCCGACCCGCCGCAGCGGCGCTTTAATCCGCTCCGGCGAGTAAACCAGTTCCATGTCGCGGTTGACCTTGCCGCAGGCGAAGCCGGCTGTGAACGACTGTTCCGGGTCGCCTTGGATTTTGGTAATGCGTCCATCGGCCACCGTTACCAGCAACGAACACATGTCGGGGCAGTCGTGGGCGCAAACGGTTCGGATGGTGGGCAACTGAAGTCTCCGCATGACGGTTGCGTGACTTTACCCATGACGGCCGGTTCAGGGGAAAGACCGCTTGCATTGTCATGAGATGGACCGTTCCAATCGCACCGGTCGCGGCTTTATAAGCGAACCGCACGGCAATGGACGGTGTCAAAGTGTCTCTCGACGAACTCGCACACTTTCTGAATTCCGACAGCGCGCCCGCTGGTTGCATGGATCTGTCGGAACTGGACGGCTTTCTGGCGGGTCTGGTCTCCGGTCCGCAGACCGTGCCGCGCGAGGAATGGCTGGCCGAGGTCTGGGACAACGAAGAACCCGAATACGCCGATGACGCCGAACGACAGGCGGTGGAACAAGCGATCTTCGATCGGTACGACGCCATCGCGGCCGGTTTGGACTCCGTCCCATTGAGCTATACCGCGATCCTTTGGCAGGATGAGGCGGGCACAACGGTGGCCGAGGACTGGGCAGCCGGTTTCATGCAGGCGGTCAGCCTGCGAACCGAGGCGTGGCAACCCGCCCTGGCGGATGAAGACGCATCCATGCTGCTGATCCCAATCGCCAGTCTGGCAGGCATGGCTTTGTCGGAATCCGAACGCGGCGAACCGGCGATGACCGATGACGCGCTGGAGGGGCTGATGGAAGACGCCGAACAGGTTCTTCCGGTCTGCGTGTTGGGTCTGCGCCGGTTCTGGCGAGAGCGGGCCTCCGGCACCGGGATGGTACGCCACTGAGACAAATTTGATCCGGGCTTCGGCAACCGGCGGCGGCGTGTTGCCGTTTCGCGACCATGCCAAGTCCTGGAACAACGCGACGGCTTATTTGGTTCGGCGTTCCGGTCGTGCTGCTGGTCATGCTGACGGCGTTCTGGAACTGGGACTGGCTCATTCCAGTCGTTCAGCGCCGTGCATCGGCAGCGATCGGCCGGACGGTGACGATGTCGCATGTGCATGTCGGGCTTGGACGGGTGGTGACTGTCACCGCCGACGACGTGGCGGTCGCGAACCTGCCCGACTGGCCGCAAGGCGATCCGCCGTTTGTGACCATCAAGGCACTGACGGTCCAGGTGGATGCGTGGGGGTATATCCTGGGGCACGGCTTGATCTTGCCGTCGATCGGCCTGGATGGTCCTCGGGTGCTGGCAAGCGAAACCAAGGATGGCGAGGCGAATTTCAGGTTGTCAGCTGGCAGCGGTGGTGGGCCGCCACCGAAGATCGGTGATCTGCACATCACCGACGGCGAAGCCCATGTCGTGATCCCGGCGTTGAAGTCGGATTTCACCGCCAGCATCGAGACGCAGGGGCAAGGCGAGGCCGCGAAGCTGGTGGTCGATGCCAAGGGTACTTATGCGTCACAGTCGATCACGGCGAAGCTGGTCGGTGGCGCATTGCTGTCCCTGCGTGACGCTCATCATCCGTGGCCGGTCGATCTGACGATCGCCAACGGGCCGACCCACGTAGCGTTGAAAGGGACGATCCGCGACCCCGTTGCGTTCAAGGGTGCGGACGTGACTTTGCGCCTTAACGGACCGGATATGGAACTGCTGGAGCCACTGGTCGGCTTTCCGATTCCAAAGACGGCTGCCTATCAAATCGCCGGAAAGGTGGATTTGAATGGCTTTGACAGGATACGTTTTACCGATTTCCAGGGCCGCCTAGGGAACTCCGACATTGCCGGCACGATCGTCGAGGAACCTAGCGGAACGGAGGTGAGGGGCAAGTCCAAGCCGGTTGTGACGATGGATTTGCGGTCCAAGCGCGTCGATTTGGCCGATCTGGCGGGCTTCATCGGTGGAACACCCGGGCGTTCCAACACCGCTAATGCGACGCAGCAAGAGCGAGAGGCGGTAGCGAAGGCGAATGCGAGCCCGAAGTTACTGCCGGATACGCCGGTCAGCGTGCCCCGTTTGGATTGGGCAGATATCCACCTTCGATATCACGGCGCGCGAATTCAGGGGCGGAACATGCCCCTGGACGATCTGACTGTCGTCATGGATGCGGTGAATGGCCGGATCACCGTTCGTCCGATCCGGTTTGGCGTCGGAAAAGGTGAGCTTGTCGCCAACATCGACCTGACGCCAGAATCCGGAAAGACGGTGCATGCCAAAGTGGACCTCCACATGAGAAACCTGGATGTCGGGCGCATGATGGCTGCCACGCACACATTTCAGGGGGCAGGTTCTATCAGCGGTGTCGGGGCAGTCGATTCCACAGGTGATTCGCTTGCTAGCCTGATGGCAAACGGTAATGGCGAGGTGAAGATGGCGATGGCAGGCGGAGACCTGTCTTCGGTACTAGTTGACCTGACCGGCCTGCAATTTGGCAACGCCTTGCTGTCCGCCCTGGGTCTTCCGCAGAAAACTCCGGTTCAGTGCTTTGTTGGCGATCTGGCGCTGCGACGGGGCATACTTGATTTCAGGACGTTGGTGCTGGACACGGGCGAGGGAATCACCAATGTCGGTGGAAACATAGACTTGGGCAAAGAGACTCTCGATCTGGCGCTGAAGACGGACGCTAAACATTTTTCGGTCGGATCTCTGCCAACGCACATCCATATCGGCGGCACTCTCAAGGATCCTTCGATCCGACCGGGTGCGGAGGTTGCCGCGCGGGCGGGAGCGGCTGCTGGACTCGCCGCGCTGTTTGCACCCCTGGCGATCCTGCCAACGATTCAATTCGGTACCTCGGATGCCGAGGACGCGCGGTGCGGCGAACTTTTGCGTCAGGCGCGGCAGAGCGCCGGGGGCAAAGCTTTGCCGCCGCCGGTCCAGGGCGCATCAACCGAACATTAGGCCGGAGACCCGCCGCGAGGGTTGCGTGAAGCTGCCGAGCGTGGCTTCCTGATTGTATCATACAGGAGGGAACCAATGGCATTCTACGAATTGCGCCAATACAAAGTGCTGCCCGGCAAGCTGGAAGGCTGGGTCAAGATGATGGAGGAGGAGATCATCCCCTTTCAGGTCGCCAAGGGTATGGTCATCACCGGCAGCTTCCATGGCGAGACCGATTCTTCCGTCTATATCTGGCTCCGTCGGTTTGAGAGCGAGGAACAGCGTGTTGCCCTGTACGCTGCGGTTTATGAGTCCGACTTCTGGAAGAATGAGATCGCGCCACGCGTGCCTGAGTACCTTGACCGGTCCGCCATGGTGGTGACCCGGATTGTACCCACATCGAAATCAGTCGCCCAGTAGCCTATCCTGACAGAGTGCCTGGAAACGCTTGATCGCGGACCCGCCGCCTGCGAAAAGGCGGCGGAAAACCGGGGAACCGACGTGCCGCCCACCAAATCCATCGCTAAGACATTGACTGAAGGCCAACGGGCCTACGAAGCCAAACGCGCCGCCAAAGCGGGCATGAGCCTGGACAAATGGCTCGCCACCAAGGAACGCGAGCGGGAAGCCGAGGCAAAGGCCAAGGCGAAGGCGGTTGAAGCCGCCAAGCCCCCCAAGCCGCCCGGCTTCTTCGGCCGCTTGCTGGAACGCGCGCAAAAGCCACTTGGATCCTAGCCTCGCCGCCCACGCGGACTGGAGCGTCGATCCGCGCAAGCGGTGGGTTACGGTCGCACTTCGTTCAACAACCGGCTGGACTGTGTCGGCGCCACGTCCGGTCGGCGATGTCCCCACCTTCCTGGATAGGCTGACCGCCGAGGCCGGCGGCGGGGCTGTCGCGCTGGGTGCCGATCTGCCGATCGGGTTGCCGCGCGCCTATGCGGCGCAGCGAACAGAGGCCAGTTTCCTGACGTTTTTGCGCGGCGTGGGCAGCATGCCGGACTTCTTCAAGGTTTGTGCCACCCTGGAGGAGATCGGCCCGGGCCGTCCGTTCTATCCCGCCCGCGGCATCGCCGGTATGACCCGGTTATCCCATGCCCGGGCGCTTGGCTTCGTGGACGCCGCGGCGTTGTCGCGGGTGTGTGACCGAGCGACGGGGGATCGGCCGGCTGGGGCGCCGTTGTTTTGGACGTTAGGGGCGAATCAGTCGGGTAAGGCGGCTATCGCAGCATGGCAGGCACTGATCGCGCCGGCCACGAACCTGCGTATCTGGCCGTTCGAGGGGCCATACCGCTCGCTTTTGGCCCCTGGATCGGTTGCTCTTGCGGAAACCTACCCGGCCGAGGCGCTGCGGCATTTGGGTATCCGGTTGCGTGGTAGCAAGCGGCGGCATGCGGATCGCCGTGCGACGGCCGGCGCACTGGCGACCGCAATGGATCGTCTGGCGGCAGCCCCCGACGACGCCATGCGGCGGGCGCTGCTGGACGGATTTGGCGGCGACAGCAGCGGCGAGGACCGGTTCGATTCCGTCCTTGGGATGTTGTGCGTGCTGAATGTGCTGGCCGGCAATCGTCCTGATACCGCCCCGGACGATGTCTGGATTCAGAACTGGGAGGGCTGGGTGCTGGGGCAGACGGCGTACAAGGCTGCCTCAAACAAGTGCAAACCGAATTATTGACAATCGCGTCCCGAAAGGTGGCGCGCGGTAAATGTCCCATTAGAGTTTTAGCCGCTTAAAGCGGCATAAAGGGCCGCGCGAGCCGCTCAAAGCGGCTATCACCGACAGAGGTTCATCTGCTCCAGGCGCTGGTCCTTCTGGTCCCGGCTCCGAATAACCCCTCGTCGCGGCCAACCGTGGAGACGGAATTCCCGCGCGCCCAGAAGCTCTGTCCCACAAAATTCCGCCGGTTCTCACCATAGACACGCGCCAGACGAACGGCACTCTTGCCCTTGGTGAAACCGACCGCCTGCGACGAGGCGTATTTCGGCGGGATCGAGATCATCGTGCGAACGTGGTCGGACATCAAATGCCCCCAGATCTGGCTCTCCTTGTGGTCCGCCAGCTTGCGGAACACATCGCCGAGATACCGGCGCAATTGCACATACAACGTCTTTCGGTGGCCTTTTTGAATGAAAACAACGTAGTATTTACACCCTCATTTGGTGTGATTTAGGCTCTTCGACTCGTCCATTGACGCAACTCCAGATCGTGTGCTGTGGCGGCTCACGATCCGGAGTTTGGTCGTTGGACAACCGGGGCATACCCCCGGGAAATGTCAAACTTCTACCGCCTCCTTAGCAGAGCCGGGGAGACTCTCGGTGGGATCAAAAAAGCGACATCTGGGCTGGAGCCGGAGCGGTGGCACCGGGCGGAATGGCGAAGCGGTCGCAATCGAGCTGGGTCCGTGTCTCGCCGAAGCCAAGCTGCCGCGCCGCACGGGTGAAACGCCGCGTTAACAAATCGGCATACACGCCTTGACCCGAGAACCGCTGATGGAACCGCGAATCATTCAGCTCGCCGCCCCTTGTCTGCCGGATCAGGCTCAGCACATGCTTCGCGCGGTCGGGGAAATTCGTGTTCAGCCAAGATTCAAACATCTGCCGAAGTTCCAGCGGCAGCCTCAGCAGGATGTACCCGGCATGGCGCGCGCCCGATTTGGCGGCGGCTTCCAATATCTTTTCCATCTCCACATCGTTCAACCCCGGAATCATGGGAGCCGCAAGGACACCCGTGGGGACACCCGCCCGAGTCAGTTCGGCGATGGCATGCAACCGCCGAACGGGCGTTGCCGCCCGCGGCTCCATTACTCGCGCCAACCTAGCATCCAGCGTGGTAATGGAAATATGAACCCGCGCCAGATTCCGCTTCGCCATCGACGACAGGATGTCGAGGTCCCGCAACACCCCAGATGACTTGGTCACGATTCCAACCGGATGATTGTAGCGGTCGAGTACCTCCAGGATCGAGCGGGTCAGCTTCAACGTGCGCTCGACCGGTTGATACGGGTCGGTGTTTGACCCCAGCGCCAGAGTCTTCGCGGTATAGCCCGGCTTGCGGAGTTCCTTCTCCAGCAGCTCCGCCACGTCGGGCTTGAAGATCAGCTTGGTCTCGAAATCCAGGCCAGGCGAATATCCCAGATAGGCGTGCGTCGGCCGCGCATAGCAATACACACACCCATGCTCGCACCCCCGATACGGATTCACCGCTCGGTCGAAGCCAAGATCAGGCGACGCGTTCCAACTGATCGCTGACCGGGTCGAATCACGGGTCAGCGTCGTGTTCAGCCGGGGAAGATCACCGACGTCATGGGTCAACGTATCCCACCCGTCATCGAACGGGGACGCGGCCTGCGAATCGAACCGCACCTTGGGATTGCTGACCGCCCCACGCCCGGCCGCCTGCAGCGACGGAAACCGTTCGGTCGGAGCGTCGTCAGGCAGGCCAGCCATATCCATGGCGGCAATAGCGTCGTGGTCGGTTTGCGCTTCCATCCGGTCCAGCATACTGTCCCCCGCGTTCGCATTTCGTTCGATCCAATTCATCCCATGACATACACCCCGAGTCAAGAACACAATAAGAACACAAGCCGGAAATCAATGCCACTTTGCCTGCCC
>JAKBCJ010000318.1 GCA_021807975.1 Pseudomonadota bacterium
CCGAGATGGCGGTGCGCCTGGGTAAGCTGTGTGGCGACGGCGCGGATATTTGGTTGCGGATGCAGATGGCGCACGATTTGTGGCAAGCCAAGCGGGACCTGGCCGAGACGGTGAAGCAAATCCCGACGTTGCACGCCGGCTGAAACGGTTCGGTGCGCGCTTGCCTCACTATCCTTCGTCATCAACCTCAGGTGCTGTTACGGTAATTGCTTTGTCCCAATGGATATCAGGGGTGTCCATCGGGACGGAAAAGCTGTCAGCCGTTACTTTGCCCGGCATAATGCTGTCGTGCGCTGCACGCAATTTCCGGGCGAAGGCCCGAATATCCGACGACACCGACAGATTGCAGCCGCTATCTGTCAAGCCGTGAATCCTGTAGATAAAATACGGACATTCGCTTTCCGCCGCAAATAGAACCTCTCCCATTGACATATGGAAGTCTTCGTTGAAGCCTCGCTTTGTTGACTTAACGTCAATGTAGTTAATGATGGCACTGCCTGCAGTATATTCAAAATCGTAGGGGGAATATGGGTCGGTTTGGGAGGTCCAACGATATTGGTCGATATTTCCTGCCTGGCGTAGTTTTGAGAGATGCGTGTCAACCAGCGCCTCGCCTTCGGCACCAACCCGCGTCATTTCCCTGTTCGCGAGTTCTATGTCCGCCGAGGTAACAATCCGACGGGATCGAATCCGTTGCAGGCGACGGGTTCCTCGGATGCCCCCTTGTACGGCATCTTCAAGGGCAGCTTCGATTTCATCGTCTGCAAGCAGCAGCCTGATCGGGTGGTCACCTCTAACCCTCGACACATCGACGACTCGTTGAACAGTCGCTGCGTCAATCGCGACCATTGTACGTCGCGTGCCGGCAACCATCTGCGCCAGCGCAGCATGCAGCGGCGCATCGACCGGGTCTGCGGCCGCCAGTAAAAACAACAGGATTTCCGTTGGTGCTGGCCTGCCGTCGAACGCGACCACAGCAATATCGTCCCGTTGGAGCATATCGAAGCGGTGATCTTCGCCAATCGGGTCGCCAACCAGTGTGCCGTTCAGGCGCCAGTTCTTCGATCCAGGGCTTTTGACCAATTTGTATATGCCTGGATACCCCGATGCGGCCGCGGGGCCGAACATTGTGACGTTGACGGGGAGGCGGCCTCTGTTATTGGCGGCAATCACCGCCAGGTCCCGGTAAAATTCATCGATCAACACGTCGCTGTTAAAATTAATTCCCTTAAGGTTGGAATTCGAGAAGCGATGGTAGAGGCTTTTGAACCAGCCGAGATCGGTTCCTCCCAATTTCTTGACTGCGATGAAATCCGCCACGCTGCATTCCTTTTGAATTTATCTTGACTTGGATGAAAGTTCGAAACCGTCCGTCGCTATTCTGGATGCTGCGTCCTGCAACGTCTCGTGGATAATCCCGGCTATACAGTTTGCCATCAGGGGAGGGACCGCATTTCCGATCTGACGGAATGCCGCGTTCATGGCGCCTTGAAAAACAAACCCATCAGGAAACGATTGCAGCCTCGCGGCTTCACGGACCGAGATGGTGCGAGCCTGATCTGCATCCCAGTGTATGTGGGAGTATGTGTCCTTTCCGATATGGGCCATTAGCGTACGAACCGGCCAGTCAGGCCGCAGTTTCCACCATCTGTTGGGAAATTTCGATACGTCATACGGGGGGACAATACTGGAATATAATTTCTCATAGTCCTTCGTTCCGATTTTCAGGCCCAGCTTTTTCGCCGCTTGCATGGCAATGGCAACAGCGGTGGCATGAGCCTCCGGATACTCGGCGCCCTGTCGCATTTGAGCGAATACCAAGTGGTCCCTTGGCAGGTACCGAATGACATGATCGCGAACGGAGCCGGGGGATTCAAAGCCCGGCCACTGCCGCATCATAGTCTGATATGGCGTCACCTCGCCTGAAATCCGGTAGCCGACAGGCTCGGTAAAACGTCGGGCTCCCCGTTTGACGCTTGTTCCCTTGATTGGAGGCATGTCACCAATCGCGTCCGCGGCAGTCACCGGGCCAGGGAGACTTGCATCGCCCAAGTCCGGCTGAATGTATCCCGCGCCCCCAAGCAAGTCGACGAATCTGAGAGCAACGGAGCGTGTTCCGGCGTAACCCGGCGGCAAGGTCATGTGGTGTGTTGCCCGGGGAAACTGAATTTTCGCGCGCAGTTCCCGGCGGTAGGCAATGAGAAACACGCGGTCTCTCATCTGGGGGACCCCATGGAAGGCGCTGTTGATCAGGCTGTAACGAGCCGAATACCCAATGTCGGCCAACGTCTCAACCATTTCTTCAACGACGTTGTGGCCACCGTAGTGCATGATGTCAGGTACATTTTCCATGAGCAGTGCCAAGGGCCGGTAGGCCCGTACATAGGTCAGGTACCGGAGAAAGAGGTTGCCTCGGGGGTCTATTTTGTAGGCTTCCGGATGGTCAGCAACTTCTCGCAATTTTGCGCGGCCGACGCGGGCATAGGCTTGGCATGGCGGTCCGCCCACCAGCACGTCGATTGCGTCCTCCACGGGGCCTAGTCCAAGTTCCTCCGCGAGTTGGTCCGGTTCGATCCGTGTCATATCCCTGGGGTTGGCATGAAGCGCCATCAGGTCTGGATTGCTTCCATGAAAATTCATCGCATGAGTGAGTGCCGGCAGAGGCTCGATCTCCAATGCACCATCTATCTGAAACCCCGCCCGATGGAAGCCGAGCGAAATGCCACCGGCACCGGAAAACATATCAAGCACGCGCGGTTTTCCGCCCGCCGCAATCCGGTTGATTTTGCGTAAGATAGATCGATCGGCGAACGCGACGTTGGTTTCGACGTCCATTTCGGGTCCCTGACCGCCTGGTTCGTGATTGCAGCAGACCCTATGATACCAAGGCCCGATTCGCGGATATTCCAATTTGTGGATAGCAGGCCTCAGTTGCCAAACCGTTAACGGGAGGATCTAAAAATTTCTTTAATTTGGATTCAAGCGATGGGCTCGCCGTTTCGCACTCCCAGACAACCATAATCTCCCAACCGCTGGCCTCCAAGGATGCCATATTCCGAATGTCGCGGGCTATGGTCGCCCGGAACTTCGCGTCCCAAAACTCTGCCCTGGTCCGAGGCGTTGTCGCGTCGGGGCAGCCGCTATGCCGGTGCCAGAAGCATCCGCGAACCTCGATGATCTTGCGACGACCCGAAAAGACCATGTCCGGACGCCCGGGCAATTCTTTTGCATGTAAGCGATAGCGGTAGCCAAGGCGATGCGCCAACCGTCGAACCAGCATCTCCGGCTTGGTGTTTTTGCCGGCGATGGCAGCCATATTGCGACGGCGGGCATCGTCAACATTGTCGAAGACCGGCTGGGCCACGCTTTCAATCAACCTCGACGCCGACAAGCGCATAATCTGGGGCGTGCTAGCAGCCGCCGGAGCAGTGCGGCGTGGTGAATCAAAGGAGTTTGCCCGTCATTTGCAAGGCCCAACCGGTGCGATCACAGCATGACGCTGACGCTGCATGCCGTGTTCGTCGCGGCGGGGCTGCGTCAGCAACAAGGGGGCGGGATTGACTGTCTCGTCGCAAGGTCGGCGCCGGGGAGTCAGCCGGATCGTTGCCGGGCGGCGGTTTCTGTCCCGGGGTTCGAGCGTGGCAGGCCGTGCTTATACCAGCTTGCCCCGCTGGAGCGCAGTGCGGTGTCGATCGCGGCGTCGATCCGGGCCATTGTGGCTGCGTCGTAAGGAGGCTGTCTCTTGGGAGTCTCGGTTTTCTGTGGTTGGGATTCTGTCTCTGGTTTTGCGACGGTTGGGAGTTTGGGGACCCCTGGGAGTTCGCTCAGCATGGCTTGGGCGGCGACGTGGCGGGTCCATTCGTCCTGGTCGGCGGCGCCCGGGGTTGCTTCGCGCTTGCGGCGTTGCTGCTGCTCGCGGAGCAGACGGTTGTGGGCGGACAGGGAGGCGCGGATCATCGCGGCGTACTGGGCGTTTATTCTGATGATCAGGTTTATGTCGCCAGCGTGGAGGCGGATCAGGCGGAGCAAGTCCTCGGCCTGTGCTCTGGCGGCGATGCATTGGGCGGCCAGTTCGGCCTCGTCGGCATTGACGGGGGCCAGGGCGGCGATTCTGGCGATGGCGGCATGATTTCTGGCCAGGTTGGCTTCGGGCGTGTCCTCGATCGGCGGCGGCAACAACGCTATCAGCGTGTGCATCAGGTGGCGGCAGGCTTGCGCCGGGAGGTCTAGCGGTGCGGTCTGGGTTTCCATTCCAAATCTTTAGGTGAACGTAGGAAAAATGTCAAGATGCGCGGAGGTGGTGGCCGTTTGGGCTTGCCATGTGTCGCGGGGGTGTTCCTGCCCGGCTGCCGGCTCGATGCGCGCGCGGGCTTCCGCTCGCCACAGGCAGCGGGAAGGCGCGCGGGGGGTCGGGCGGGGGCTGCTGGATAGGGCGGTGCGGTTGCTTTTTGTAACCCGGAGATCGCGGAGAACCGCAGAGGTCGCCGAGGTGCATTTTTGCTCTGGCGTCGGTGGGGTGGCTGGTTGGCTGGGGGTGTCGGGCTGGTGGCGGCACGATTGCCGCCATGGAAGCATGGGCGGGGGCGACCGTCATGGCGCGATATGGTCAACCCTTTGAAGAGCGGGGAACCCGATTCTGACAGGAGAATCCGGGGCCTGTCGTCAATTGAACGGATAGAGTGCGGTAGCCACGGCTTCTGCTTCCATCTTGGACACAAATGCGTCTGCTCCGGCACGGTCGGGGACCTGTTCGGCATCGGGCGCTCGGCGCTGGCATCTGGACGGGGAGTCTGGCGGCGCCCTGAGAGGATCTTGGGACGGGACCGCCAGCGCGGTCGGTCATTCTGTCTTCATTTTGCTTGGAAGGGCGCGAAGGGCGGCAAGGGCCGCGAAGGGTGCCGCATCCCAGCTTCGCGGCTCTCTGCGGCCCTTCGCGCCCTTCCAGGCAAATCATCCCGGCCGACACCGGCTTTGGCGTCTAACGAGGGGTATCGAACGTCGGCGCCACTCTGGCCTGTCGTCAGTCTGACCGAAACTGTTGCCGGTTAGACCCGGTCAAACTCGAAAGATCGCTCTACGCAATGATCTGATCGTCAGGGAATCCGCCGTTTTTTGTCATCAAGAATTGACGACAGGCCCGAGCGAAAATCCGTCGGCCGGCAGATTCTTACGCAGACGATCGTTTGTGAAACCCTTCCTGTTCCAAACATTTTTCGGCTCAGGGGCCGCTGCGAGATAAACGGATCGCTTCACCGAATCCACCGGCTTGTCACCGTCATGGCGCGTGCCAGCCATGACGGTCTCCGCCGACCGTGCGTCAATCGGAGCGGTGCTTTCGCCGCGTATCCCTGGCGTGCGATTTCGTACAAATCGCGTATCGACCCCTTCTACGCTGGCAGCGCTTTTCCTGCTGTTTCCGGCGCCAGGGCGATTGCGGGAAGACCCAGCAGATAGATCACCGACACGGCGGCGATCGCCCATGGATACGATCCAGTCAGCGCCACGAGGCCGCCCACCAGCGTTGGTCCCACCGCGCCGAGAATGCGCCCCAGGCTGAAGGCGAAACCCGCCCCGAACGATCGCTGCGCGGTTGGGAACAGTTCCGGCAGCCACAGGGTGAACAGCGCGAAGACGCCATTGGTGAAGAACCCCAGCGGGGGCAGCAACCAGATGAACAGGGTGACGCTGTTCAATATCTCCCCCGCCACG
>JAKBCJ010000319.1 GCA_021807975.1 Pseudomonadota bacterium
CAGGTCAAGGCTGTAGCCACCTTGGCGATGGCTGCCCCCGTGTCGGTGGACTGGTGTGGGTATTGGCTGCGGGCCATAAGGAAGGCAGCTTAATCGGCCGCGTCCTCTAGAACCAGTTGCCGCGTCCGGTTTTCGGCCTTTCGCTTGGCGGCGTTAGATACGTTGTGGGAGGCAGCGGCATCCCGACGCCCGAAGATCGTTATCCCCCGAAATCTGTGATTGGTCGATTTCCACATACCGATTGCAGCCTCTTGCTCAAAGTAATCCTTACGGTACATCGGCAAAACCTGATCCAACCAAACGACATGCGCGCCAATCGGAAGGCGTTGGAGTGCCCGCATAACCAGATTGCGTTTGACCATGGTGGTTTGATAATGATTCGCATCTTCAACGCTGTAGGGCGGATCCGCTAGGACTAGGTCATACGTTTCGAGTGGCACTCGCGTAAGCGTTTGGGCATCATCGACATATGTGGGTTTCAAGTCTGGCGTGATATCCACGGTGTCGCCAGGGAATGCGGTCAGGTCAACTTGGCCGCTGAACAAGTGTAGCGTTCGCTTCTTATCGGGAAACAAAGCCTTAATCCGGCGAAGATAGCCGGCGGGGTACCCTCCGTAATATGTTGACGTTACCCGGTAATCGTTGCCCATAATCCAAGTCCCAACGACTCGACCATCGGGACCCACAAATAAGCATTTTGGAAACCCTGTTTCTTTGGCGTAGTTTTCGATACGATCTTCCCAGCGCATGCGACATCTCCACCGTGAACGGATTCGTACGGTGGAGTCGTTGGCGTCCTGGTACCAATGCTGTTTGTACAATGCTGGCATGCGTGGAGTACATGGCTCGTTTTGCCTGGATTTCTGTCACTTATCGCACTCGGAGTCGCCGTGAACATAACATTGACCCCCTCTGAAATAGCGGAAATCGACAAGCAGGACCCTCGCACGAAAAGCGATGGTGGCTTTCAAAGTTTAATGGTCCGACTGCAAACAAGGATTGATCGAGCGACCGGAACCATCCAATTAACTGTCAGTGACCTCCGCCGGATTCCCAGGTACGCCTTCAAATACAAGAACGGTGGGTGGGAAGACAGGCTGATAAGAGCATTCGGCCGTACGCTCGGCCACGATCTAGGGCGTCCAGCAGCGTGGTGATCTCTCAATGCTGTTTGTGGTGATCCGAGAGGTTGAGGGCATACGCACTGAATCGCTTACGCTCACTGATTTGGACGAAGCAGCCGAGTGCTATGAGGAGGCGGCATACGTCGTGCGCAACGCGCCGGGCGAGGGCGCAACAGACGATCTTACCATCATCACGGCTGCTGCCCTGTTTGTGTCCGAGACTTTGGACCATGATTTGGCGAAAGCCATGGCGGCGGATGGTCGTGCGTTCATGATGGAATCAGAGGAATGGCCGTCTCAGGACGATATGCCGCCTTGAGCAATCACACCTCCTGCTCAGGAAGCGCCCAAAGCCGCCCCCGAGGCGACCCCGACCGGACCACGCGCCCCTCACCAGCTAAGCGCACCATGGTCAGCCGAACGTGCGTAACGATGTCCTTAGTTAATTCAATCTGTTTCATGGCGGCGATCTGCTCCGCCACAAAGTCGGCTGATACCGGTTCGGTAGCTCTTCGAAGAACCGAAAAGGTTAGTCGAGTCATCTCCCCCTGCTTGAACCCCAGCAACTGGTAATGTCGTTGGATGCCTTTGATTGAGTCGGGGTTAAGTCCGGAGTCCAACAGGCGGAGCGCGGCGTCTATCGTCGTCAGGTCGCGACGTAGGGTGTCCAGCTTCGCTTCAGTGGCGGCAACCTCGCCAGTTAAGTAAGCCCGGTGCCGGATCAGATTTCCGGCTAGGAGTGATGTGGCCATGCCACATATAGTAGTGGAATCAACTGGCTGGCGCCTCTATCTTGTGGTGGCGGGTGCTGCCTAACACCGGGATTCCGTCGATACCTACACGAACACGACAAAGGCCACGGCCGGATCGAACAGCGCAATGTCGACGTGATCCGAGAGGTCGACTGGCTCTCGGGGGATCGCCGGTTTCTCGGCGAATTAGGGCTGCCGGATGCCGCCAGCATCATCCGCGTTCGCGCCCGAGTCCAACGTGGCCAGACGATGCACGCGGAAGCCCGTTACTACATCTCGTCCGCCGCGCTCACGGCCGAACGGGCAGGACTGGCAGTGCGCGGCCACTGGGGCATCGAAAATCGGCTGCACCGGGTCCTCGATGTCACGTTCAACGAAGATCGGTCGAGGTTGCGAAAGGGGTTTGGCGCCAGAAACATGGCCGTCGTCGGACACTTCGCTCTGAACCTTGTCCGCTCAGCCACGGACAAGAGATCCATCAAGCGCCGCCGCAAGGCCGCAGCATGGAAAACGGACTATCTCGGAACCTTACTTACCGGACAGAACCCTTGAACTTGGATTCGTGGCCCCGGGACCTTCCGGTTCATGGATTGAGGCCATCAACGGGCTGCAATAGGACGTGTCGATGCCTTCGCGAAGCAGTGCCGCCGCGAATTCAGGACCTCGGGCGGCGCGCCTCCGCACGAATTCCTTGAAGCTCTTCGTCGGCATCATGGCCCCTGCTCTGCCCTTTTCAGACCAGCTCAAGCCGCAGCTCGCGGCCGACGAGTGCGGCGGCGCGCTGGAGGGTTTCGATGGTGATGTTGCCTTTCGCTTTCAGGATGCGATCGACTTGGGCGCGGCTGGTGTGCATGCGTTCGGCGAGCACCGCCTTGGTCATGCCCTGACGCTCCATTTCCTGCGTGAGCTGCCAGGCGACGACGCGCGTCACCGCCTCGGCCTTCGCGGCTTCGCGGATGCCTTCATCGGTCAGGAATGCGTCAAGCGTCGTGCCCCAATGGGGATTTTTCTTGCTCATGCCTTCATCTCCTTCATTCGTTTGCGTGCAATCTCCAAATCGTTCTCGGGCGTCTTCTGCGTTTTCTTGATGAACCCATGCACTACCCCGATACGCCCATCATCGACAAAAAACAGCAGACGGGCGATGCGCCGGCTCGGCAGCGTGCTGCGAACTTCCCACAGGCCCCCGCCCAGAGCGCGGCAGAGTGGCATGCCGATCGGCCAGCCAAACTGCACCGTCGCCAGATCGGTCCCGATCGCTCGGCGATCCTCGGGCGGCAGACTGCGCAGCCAGTCGATAACGGGTTCCGCGCCACCTGTCGTCCGGTAGAAGTAGGCAGGTATCTCCAACAGGTGCGTGGGCGTCATTCCGATCCTTTCTGGCAACAACGTATCATATACAATACATTTTGGCAAGGCCCGTGGATAGCGCGTGTCGGTAGCACACGATCTGTCCGGTGATAGTGGGCCCTTTGGAGAGCGTGGATGCGCCGGACGGAAGCCCATCAGGGTGTGCGAGTGATCAAGTTCCGGAGTGTTTTGGACCGCTATGAATCGAGGGAGCGCAACAAGATCGAAGCGGCGGAGTTGCTTGGCGTCACCGAGCGGACGTTCCGCCGCTGGTGCTACCGCTACGAAGGGGCTGGAGACGCGGGGCTATTGGACCGTCGGCTTGGCGGCGTATCCGGCAGACGAGTTCCGCTCGACCGTACAGAGGAGGAGGAAGCCTTGTATCGCACCCGCTACAGCGGCTTTACCGCCCGGCATTTCCACGAACACCTCGTCAGCGATCACCAGTTCACCCGGGGCTACACCTGGACGAAGCTGTTTCTGCAATCGAAGGGGCTGCTGGTGCGTGCCAAGACGCGCGGCGCGCATCGTCGCAAGCGGCCGCGTCGTCCGATCCCCGGAATGATGCCGCACCAGGATGGCTCGCGGCATGAGTGGCTGGCGGGGCTGGACGCGGTGGACCTGATCATGACAATGGATGATGCGACGAATGAGATCTACTCGGCATTCTTGCTGCCTGAGGAGGGCACGGCCTCGACGTTCCAGGCCTTGCTGGAGGTTTTCGGCTCGCACGGCTTGCCGCTGAGCCTCTACACGGATCGCGGCAGCCATGACCTCTATACCCCTGAGGCTGGCGGCAAGGTCGATCGCACGCGCCCGACCCAGGTTGGCCGAGCGCTGGCGTACGCGGGTGTGGAGCATATCGCGGCGTATTCGCCTGAGGCGCGTGGCCGTTCGGAGCGTTTGTTTCAGACTTTGCGGGATCGGCTGGTGAGGGAACTGGCGCTGGCCGGGATCGCGGAGGCGAACGACTATATCCGTACGACCTATCGCTCCAGGATTGACCCGGGGGCAAATGATTACGTGATAGTCATGGTCTCGTCAAGAGTCGTCTTCTGTAAGGGTGGCTATTTTTCGCCGTAGCGATGCTGCCGGTATGCGTTGCTTTCTGCCATGGCCACGGCGATAATAACCACCCCCAGGAACAGCAACGGCCAGCCCAGCATCGCGGTATCGGGGCCTGTCGTGAACGTATATAGGCCGACAAGGCATATGCCGAGCCCCAGAAGATAAAGCGTCAGGCTGTATCCGCCGGCCAATATCCACAGCAGCAGAACTGCCGGAACCGGGATCAAAAGCACCAGCATCGTGGCCTCCCAAACCGAGTTGCAAACCCGGTCATACTACCGAGACAGTTAAGGGTCGAGCGTTATCATTGGCTTGACGCAACTGTGGTCGGGCCAAGCGCCTCCGCCAGGATTGGGTGCCGCCTGACGTAGTCCGGCAAGCGTCGCAGTCGGTATTCCGGCCCACAATGCCCGCTTCGCGGTGACGGTCGAGCAGAAGGGATCGGCGTTTGTTGCCATTCCCGGTGTCGATCTGAATGAAATCCTGTGTGAACAGGAGGATCGCCAAGAGGGCAAGGATAATACCGTTGCGTTCAATCGCCTGCGTCTGCAAATCCCGCCGAGTCCACTGCGTCCGCACTTCGTGCACGCGCGGGTGAAGGTTTGCCAATATCATGACGGCGCCCATGCGATCGTCCACGGACAGCGGTGCCTCGGCCGATATGACAATGCGGGCATGCTGAAAGAAGTTGCTGACAAGGTCGCCTGATCAGCCGCCAGTGCGACCGCCCATTTGTACCGGGGCATGCCCGGGTACAAATGGGCAATAGTACGGACAATCGATGTGCTACATAAACCGGACAAGTTAATTAGCTATCGACAGGGATACTGATTGGGAGCAGGGCAACGGGGTGAATGAAGAATTGACCATCGGCAAAAGCGTTGAATTCATGTATGGCCGCGATCGGCGGCGGGATGGTTCGCCGCCGTGACGGAACGAAAAGGCGCTCTGGCGCTATGATCGATGTGGCGTCCGCCGTCGCCGGGCGCCATCGCCGCGTGTCCGGTCAGGTGAACTCGGATCAAAATACAATGATATGAGATAGCCATTCAGACTGCCCGGCTTGCTTCCCATCGAAGGCGCGATCGTGACCATGGACGCCATGGCGGATCTTACCGCACGGCGCCAATGATTCCCCTGCCTTGTTGCATCCTTGCCGTGGCCGGGCCTTTCGGGACCGGCGTCCGCGATACGATCACGGTGCGGCTGATGGCCATAGGGTGCCCGGGACGGCTGCCGGGAAGGCAATACCGATCTGCCCCCCCCATTGGCCGCTGGCGTGTCCCCCTTTCTTATTTCCTCCAAGACCCGGGCCGGAGCAAAACGCCGAAAATCATTATATGGGAGACGACTACCAGGGGAGCGTAGAAAGTATAGATATACCAGAAGGTGGCCAGGTTGAAGCCTGGCACGTT
>JAKBCJ010000320.1 GCA_021807975.1 Pseudomonadota bacterium
CTGATGACGGTCATGGCGATGTCCTCCTGCTCATTGGGACGGACCATGGGACGTCTGATTGATATCGTCCAATACCATTTGAAAAAGCATCGATTTGCGAAAGCTATCGATTCGGGGCATGAAAACGCATGGACCTGAAGCTTCTGCGCTACTTCGCGGTGCTGGCCGAGGAGCAGCATTTCGGCCGAGCGGCGCGGCGGCTGGCATTGTCGCAACCGCCGCTGAGTCTGGCGATCCGCCGGCTGGAGGCGGAACTGGGCACCAGCCTGTTCGTGCGCACCAGCCGCCGGGTGTCGCTGACCCGGGCCGGCGAAGTGTTGCAACGGGAAGCGCAGGCGATCCTGAACCGAACCGAGAGCGCGAAAACCCTGGTCCGGGACGTGGCGCTGGGATCGCGGGGGCGGCTGCTGGCGGGGTTCAGCGGGTCGATGATCTATCGCGGCCTGCCGTCGCTCGTCGCGGTGCTGCGGGAGCGGCTGCCGAATGTCGATCTGGACCTGCGGGAGCTGAACTCCGCTGAACAGACCGAGGCGTTGCGCGTGGGGGAGTTGGGTGTCGGCTTCATCAACGGACAGGGTGTGCCGGCCGGTCTGAGCGGGTTCCGCTACCACGCCGAACCGTTCGTCTTATGCACGCCGGCCACGCATCCGGCGACGGCGTGGCAGCGGGTCGATGCGGCGGATCTTCTGCGGTTACGGGATGAACCATTCCTGCTGTTCTCCCGCCAGGTTTCGCCCGACTATTATGAATCGGTGATCGCCATTTGCCTGGAAGCCGGATTTCTGCCGAAGGTCCGCTTCGAACCGCGGCAGTGGCTGACGGTGGTGGCGATGGTCGCAAGCGGCAGCGGGGTGGCACTGGTGCCGGCCTGCCTCGCCCGCTCCGGCTTCCCCGGAGTCGCATTTCAACCGTTGCTGCCATTCAGCAGGATACGGTCGGAGACGTGGTGCGTCTGGAACGCCGGCGGCGAGGATGCGTTGCGCGACACGTTCGTAGCGGCGGCCCGGGAGGCGGCGGCAGTGAACGCCGCCCGCGGCCTGACAGGTTCCTTACCGCCCGTTTAGTCAGCGTTTTCGGCGATATCGCGGAAATAGGGCTCGACCGTCCCCGTTGCCTTCAGGGTCAGGGGATTGCCGCGCCGGTCCAGTGTTTTGCCGACGGCGACGCGGACCCAGCCCTCACTGACGCAGTACTCCTCCACATTGGTCTTCTCGACACCCTTGAAGCGGATGCCGACGCCACGGCGCAGCGCTGCTTCATCGTAGAACGGGCTGGCCGGGTTGTTGGACAGGCGGTCGGGCGGAACGTCGGACATGCGGACACCTTCAGGCGGTCTGGGAGCTGCCGGATACCGGGTTGCCGGCTGCGTGTCCATTACCGCGCGGGAAGGTGTTCCCGATACCAGGCCAATGTTGGCTCGATGACCTGGCGAAACGCCTCGCCGGCATAGACCTCGTAGTGGCCCCAGCCCTTCAACGTAATCAGCTTCTTGGGTTGCCCGGCTTTGGCATAAAGGGATTCGCTTTCGTCGGGAGGCACCAGGCGGTCGTCATCGCTGGTGATAAACAGCACCGGGCGCGGGCTGATTTTATCGACGATCCATTCCGGATGGAAACCGAGTGTATCGTCGATATATTCAAGCGGGATTTCGCCGACCGCGTTGGGGTTGTTCTTGCGGGCGGCGGTTGCCAGTTCCAGCGATTGCCGGTCCGGCAGCAGGACGGAATTGCGATCCACATACTCGGATTTTCCGGTCAGGACCCGCTGGATGCGGTCCTGTTCCGAACGGGCGAGGAGATCAGCGAATTCGTCGGGATGGCGAACGCTACGCATCCAGCGGCGGCCGTTGCCGATTCCAACGACGGAAACCACGGCCTTGACCCGGGGATCGACCGCCGCCGTCCACACCACGGTCGCGCCGCCATAGCTGGTTCCGTAGATGCCTAGCCGATCCTTATCGACCATGGATTGCGCGCCCAGAAAGGTCAGCGCGGCCTGGGAGTCCAGAACACGGCCATAAGGCGACAGGCGCGCTTTGGGGCCGTCGCTGTCGCCCCAGCCCTTATAGTCGAACGTCAGCACAACATAGCCGGCATCGGTCAACGCCTTGGCGGTGTCGGGCAGATACAGGTTCCGCACCCCCGTATAGCCATGGCACAGCAGGATGCCCGCACGCCGCTCGCCAGGGTTCAACCCCTGCGGCAGGAACAGGTCGCCCGACAGGCGCGTGCCCTCGCTGTAGAAACTGACTGCCTGGCTCGCCATGGCGTTTCCCCGTTCGCTGTAGTGATGATGTGTCTAGAATGAAGGGGAGACGGCCAAAATGGCAACCTATGTGCTGCTGCGCGGCGCCTATCAGGGCGGTTTCGAAGACGACAACGCCTCCCAAACGTGACGAATGAGCATCGCGTCGTCAGCGCGCAGGTATCGATGAAATTTGACGGCCGGCATCGTCGTACGTGTAGATGTAATCACCTCGCCTGATGCTGACCGAGCCGCCCGTGAATCCACAAAGGCCGTCCAGATCGGCTGAACTTGCCGGCAGTGAGAAGATTTGCCGACCTCTTGTATCATAGACATAAATGTAGTCGCCGCGCTGCACTGCATTCCCGATCGGCATTTTAAACTCCGGAACTGTGGTTTTCTATGCGTCAGACGTTGGTGTTCTAGCGAGAGAGACGTGCGGCAATGGCAACTCGCGCTAATATAGAGTGTAACGCTGCGATCCGCGGTCGTACGCCGTCGGTATCGTCGGGTGCTACAGGTGAAGACACGGTTTTGTTTCGTCGAGGCTGACGAAGCGTATTCCGCAAGTGAGACACATCCCGGGGACACTGACGGTCTACCGCAAATGCCTCGTGTCGACTGATGGCGCCAGCGGTCATCCCGATACGCTTTTTGCCAGACCGGCCGTCAAGCAAGTTGGCTGTCGAACCGTGGTAGCAGGAGTAAATGCCTTTTTCGGTATCGATGCTAACAGCAATCCATTTGCAAACGACACCAAGTGTTTGTTCGTAGCGTGTTGCATGGCAGAGGCTGCCGATTTTGTAGCTGGAATTTATCTTTCCTTCGTTGGTAAATCGGTTTCTTCCTTTTACGCTGAAATAATACTCAACCCCTCCTTTTGTTCCGGCAACGTCGGCGAACTCGAAATTGTGTTTTTTTCTCTCATTGAGATTATAAACATCGGAATATCCATCGTTCACAAGGTGAAAACAGGCTAACCATTCACTGATTTTTTGAATTTCCAGCTTGCGTTGATGGTCGGTCAATTTTTTATTGATTGGGTTGACAGGGTCGTTCGTTGTCAATGCGGTCATATGATGATTTCCTGATTTGTTGTTAATTTCAGCAGGCCCCGTGAAAGATGATCCACGCTCCTGAGATTAATACATCTTTCAATTATTTGCAACACATATTTTTTCCGGCGCCATCTCGCCGATGCCGCGAGTTAGGCCCGGGTTATCGCGTGGAAGTTCGGACGCCACGGTGCTGAAGCATTATATTTCTATAACTGAAGCCCGCAAACTGATTGCGTTTGGTTAATATAACCGAATCTGTTTTCTACCGCCCGAGAGATATCCCGCCCTCCGGCAGGAACCGGCCGCATGGCTCGCCATGGCGTTTCCCCGTTCGCTATGCTGATCTTGTGCCTTGGACGAAAGGGAGACGGCCAAAATGGCAACCTATGTGCTGCTGCACGGCGCCTATCAGGGCGGCTGGATCTGGAACCGGGTAACCCCGCATCTGCGCGCCGCCGGCCATACCGTGTTTACGCCCACGCTGGACGGCTGCGCCGAACGCCGTCACGCGCTGCGCCCGGGGATCGACACCGAATCCCAGGCGGCCGAGATCAAGGAGATGCTGTTCTTCGAAGACCTGCGCGACATTGTCCTGGTGGGTACAAGCTGCGGCGGCATGGTCGCCGCCCGCGTCGCCGAAACCGCCCGGGAGCGGATCGGGCGCATCGTGATGGCGGACGCCCTGGCGCTGTTCGACGGCGAATCCGTCGCCGACCACGTCAAACGGCCCGGCGCGGTCACAGACTCGATCGGAACCGGCCCAACGCGCGAGGATGCGGCGAATCGCATGTTCATCTCCCTTGACGGGCCAACCAAGGAATGGGCGCTGGAGCGCTACACCCCGCACCCGGTCGCGGCGATGGCGGCCCCGGTGAAGCTGGATAGCTTCTGGCGGCAAAGCTGGAACGCCTCGGTGATCTGGTGCCGCCAGAGCGTCAATCCGCCCGTGGCCCATCAGAAGCGCGCGGCCGAGACACTGAAAGCGCGGTGGTACGAACTCGATACCGGCCACTATCCGATGCTGACCGAACCACGGGCGCTGGCCGGACTGATCATGGCTGAATAGCCTCCGGCACGCCCTCGCCTTCAGGCACCCGATCCGTTAAACTGCCGCCAGACCTCCGGGAGGGACCAACATGACCGAAGCCTGCATCGTCGGCTGGGCGCATACGCCCTTCGGCAAACTTGAGGACCCCGATATCGAATCGCTGATCGGCCGCGTTGCCGGTGCCGCGATCGCTGACGCCGGCATCGCGCCGCACGATATCGAAGGCACCTTCGTCAGCCTGTTCAACAACGGGTTCTCCACCCAGGATTTCCCGGCCTCGCTGGTGCTGCAGCACGTCCCGGAACTGCGCTTCAAGCCAATCACCCGGTATGAGAACGCCTGCGCCTCCGGCTCCGCCGCCGTGCATGGCGCGCGCGACTTCCTGCTGTCCGGCCGCGGCCGCTTCGCTCTGGTGATCGGCGTGGAGAAAATGACCGCCACGTCTGGCAAGGACGTCGGCGATATCCTGCTGAAGGCCAGCTACCAGAAGGAAGAAGCCGATATCCCCGCCGGGTTTGCCGGCGTGTTCGGCCGCATCGCCGATACCTATTTCCAGCGCTACGGCGACCAGTCCGACGCATTGGCGGCGATCGCGGCGAAGAACCACAAGAACGGCGTGGACAATCCCTACGCGCAGATGCGCAAGGATCTGGGGTTCGATTTCTGCCGCACCGTCAGCGAAAAGAACCCATACGTCGCCCCGCCGCTGAAGCGCACCGATTGTTCCCTGGTGTCCGACGGCGCCGCCGCTTTGGTGCTGGCCGATGAGGACACCGCAAGGGCAATGGGCAAGGCCGTGCGGTTCCGGGCCGCTGTGCAGGTCAACGATTTCCTGCCGATCAGCAAGCGCGACATCACCCAGTTCGAGGGCGCGGCCAGGGCATGGGCGGATGCATTGCGGTCATCCGATACCAAGCTGTCGGACCTGTCGTTCGTCGAATCGCATGACTGTTTCACCATCGCCGAACTGCTGGAATACGAAGCGATGGGCCTGACCGCCCCCGGCCAGGGCAAGCGCGCGATCCTGGAAGGCTGGACGCAGAAAGACGGCCGCCTGCCGATCAACGCCTCCGGCGGGCTGAAGGCCAAGGGCCACCCGATCGGCGCCACCGGCGTGTCGATGCATGCCATCACCGCGATGCAGCTCACCGGCCAGGCACCCGCCGGCATGCAGTTGCCGAAAGCCGATCTGGGCGCGGTGTTCAACATGGGCGGCGCGGCGGTCGCCAATTACGTCTCGATCCTGGAGCCACTCCGCTGATCCCCACCGCCAACCTGGCTTCCTTCCTGCTCCAGACCGCTCGGCGGTTTCCCGACCGGCCGGCCATCGTCTGGCGCGACACCACCTGGACCTGGG
>JAKBCJ010000321.1 GCA_021807975.1 Pseudomonadota bacterium
GCCCGAAGCGACCTGCTGTTCGAACGTTTCGTCAGTGCCGAACGTAAGGAACCGCCCGATATCGACGTGGATTTCGAGCATGAGCGGCGCGAGGAAGTCATCCAGTGGATCTACAACACCTATGGCCGCCATCGCGCCGCGTTATGCTCCACCATCATCCGCTATCGCGGCCGGGGCGCCGTCCGCGACGTCGGCAAGGCACTGGGTCTGACCGAGGACGTGACCGGCGCCCTGGCATCGCAGGTCTGGAGCTGGAGCGAGGAGGGCGTCGCCGAGGAACACGCCGCCGCGCTGAACCTTAACCTGGAAGACCGCCGCCTGCGCCTGACGCTGGACCTGGCACGCGCGCTGATCGGCTTTCCGCGCCATATGTCGCAGCACCCGGGCGGTTTCGTTTTGACCGAGGACCGGTTGGACGACCTGGTGCCGATCGAACCGGCCAGCATGGAAAACCGTCAGGTGATCGAATGGGACAAAGACGACATCGACACCCTCCGCTTCATGAAAGTCGATGTGCTGGGTTTGGGCATGCTGGGCTGCATGCGACGGGCGTTCGATCTGCTGTCGGAACACAAAAACCAGCGTCTGGATCTGGCAACGATTCCGGCCGAGGACCCGGCAACCTATGCAATGATCCGCAAGGCCGACACGCTGGGCACGTTCCAGATTGAAAGCCGAGCGCAAATGTCGATGCTGCCGCGGCTGAAGCCGCGCACATTCTACGATATCGTCATCCAGGTCGCGATCGTGCGGCCCGGCCCGATCCAGGGCGACATGGTGCATCCGTATCTCCGCCGCCGCGACGGGTTGGAAAAAGTCGATTATCCGACACCGGAATTGCGCCGCGTGCTGGAAAAAACCCTGGGGGTGCCGCTGTTTCAGGAACAGGCGATGCAGGTCGCGATCGCCTGCGCCGGTTTCACCCCGTCCGAGGCCGACGCACTGCGCCGATCCATGGCGACCTTCAAGTTCACCGGCGGAGTCTCGCACTTCAAGGAGAAGCTGATCTCCGGTATGGTCGAACGTGGCTACACCCGCGAATTCGCCGACAAGACGTTCTCCCAGATCGAGGGCTTCGGCAGTTACGGCTTCCCTGAAAGCCACGCCGCGAGTTTCGCGCTGATCGCCTACGCCTCGGCCTGGATGAAATGCCACCACCCCGATGTGTTCTGCTGCGCCCTGCTGAACGCGCAACCGATGGGCTTCTACGCGCCCGCCCAGATCGTCCGGGACGCAAGGTTGCACGGGATCGAGGTGCGCCCGGTATCGCTGAACGAGTCGGCCCGGGACTGCACGCTGGAGCCGATTTTTCCAGTGGGCCATTCCGTCCCCGTCATGACGAAGACGACCCATGCCGTGCGCCTTGGCCTGCGCATGACCAAGGGCCTGTCGGAAACCCATGCCACCGAAATCCTGAACCGCCGCGGCACCGGCTACCGCTCCATCGAAGACCTGTGGCGCCGGCTATGTACCCGTACGCCCGCGGAAAAGGGGCCTTCAGCCCCCGGCCATGACGGCAAGGGCAGCGGCGGTCCCGCGCCCGATACGAACCCGGTCCCGGTCTCGGTCCCCATCGCCGCCCTCGAACGCCTGGCGGAGGCCGACGCATTCCAGACCCTCGGCATGGACCGCCGAACAGCGCTGTGGGCCATTCGGGGGCTGTCCAACGCCAGGCTGCCGCTGTTCGACACCATCCAGACCGAACCCGACCCGGAGCCAGAAGTCGCCTTGATCCCAATGACCGCCGGCCGGCAGGTCGTGGAAGACTACCGCAGCACCGGCCTGTCGCTGCGCCGCCACCCGGTCGGTTTCCTGCGCCCCGACCTCGCCGCACGCCGCATCGTCCGCTGCGCCGACCTGGAAACCATCCGCGACGGCAAGCGGGTCGAGGTCGCCGGCATCATCCTGGTGCGCCAACGCCCCGGCAGCGCACGCGGCGTGCTGTTCGTCACCATCGAGGATGAAACCGGCCACGCCAACCTGATCCTGTGGCCCTCGGTGTTCGAGGCGCAGCGGCGGCTGGTGCTGTCCGCCAGCATGATCGCCTGCCGGGGCAAGTTGCAACGCGAGGGCGAGGTGATCCACGTCATCGCCGAACACCTGACGGACCTGTCCGCCCTGCTGCGCGGCGTGGGGGAGCGCGACGGCCAGCCCTTCCCGATGCCCTTCACCCGGGGCGACGAAGCCAAACACGGGGGCGCCCCGGACCCTCGGGACAAACACCGCCCCGCCCCTCGCGATATCTACGTCCGCGACAGCCGCATCGACTCCCCGAAAGGCATCGTGGTGCCAACGCGGGACTTCCGGTAAATGTTGCCAACGACCGGTGCATCGCGAATTCGTTCACGCGCGGTATGTAGTTGCTTTAGTGCATCGAAATTCGCGGCCCTTGGGAAGGGGATTTTTTAGAGGTTGCTATACCGATTTGGGTCGGATGTGCCGCTCGACCTGCCGGATCGTAACACTCAATGCTGCCCGCCGGGTTTCATCCGATATTTCGCACTCCCAAACGGTGAGCACGATCCAGCCCGCGTCTTCGAGCGCTTTACGTTGGCGGTCGTCGCGTTCGCGGTTGCCTTCCAGCTTGGGCTTCCAGAAATCCAATCGGGATTTTGGCATGCGAGCCAGTTTACATGTTGGATCGGGATGCTGGTGCCACATACAGCCATGCACGAAAACAGCGATCCGGCGGCTGGGAAATACGATGTCAGGGCGAACACCCGCGATGCGTCGATGTAAGCGGTAGCGCAGTCCCGACGCGTGCAAGAACCGGCGGACGATCATTTCGGGCTTGGTGTCCCGATCCCGGATTTTCGCCATGCGCTCGGATCTTTGGGCACGGGTCAGAGTATCGGTCATTCCCCGGTGTTATTACCCTCGGTCAGATCTTCGATTGTGTCCTCTACTTCTTGCAGCTCCGGATCCGTGGTCGCGACTTCCTGAGAGAAAGTCGCAATCACCTTATTCACGATTGACTCGCGATCCCGAAAGGGCGGGAAAGCAGTCAAATGCTCTGCTATTCCATCGAAAATCTCGCTAACCGACTTTGCGTCGCTCAGCTTGCTGCTCATCGCCCACTTCCGGCCAGGATGAAGCACATCCCAAGGCGAACGGTCGTTCCCGCGCGTTTCGGCATCGTCACCGTGTTTGCTGATTCCCCAGCAGATATTGGTTTCTTGATTCCAGATCGGGCTGAAGATTCCGATAAGATGCCGTTCGGCGACAAGTTGCGCGTTTGTTGCACAAACCAGCTTGCGGCAGGTAAAATCCGCAAGATTCAGCGGGTCGCGTAGACTGTTCTCTTCCGCGTGGCGGCTGACATCCCTGATCATCTTGCGGTGATCTTTCAATCGCCCGAACAGCCTGTCGCCTTGCTCCCGTGAGGTTTTGGCAGAGCTCGATTTCGGATCGGCCTTGCCAACATAAATAGGCGATTCGGTGCCTGATATCCGTGCGTAAGCAGGGTGGTTACCATGATAGTAAATCGCGTAAACGCCTGAGCCGTAGGTGCGCGCAACCTCGGATAATGGTGTCCTCGGTTGTGCGATCAGGGCCAAGACCACCAGGCGCCCGGCGGTATCTGGATCGGCCGGGTCGAAAAAGCCCGATGGCATTTTGATGGGGTCGATCTCCGCGCATGCCGCTTCGATTTCGGCCATGAGCTTTTCCAGGCCGATAGCCAGGGCTTTGCCGGCGGGACGCGTGAGTTCCGGTAGTTGGCCACGGATGACCAAAAGCCTTTCGCTAATCGCATCCAAGGCTTCCTGTGCCGGTTTTTTTGTCGGTGCGGCGGCGGCGCGGATAGCGATTATTCCCGCAGCGAGTGGATCGAGCGCGGTCGCAAGGTTGGTAGTCGCTCGGCGAGGAAGATCGGGCAGCATGTCGCGCAGCGATCCGATATCCGCGGCCAGTCTTTTGATGACTTCAAGCTCCGGCCGTTGTCCGAGCCTTTTTTCGACTTTCGCCATACTGTCTGCCCAGACTGCGATGTATTCCGTCGATAACACACGAAGGTGTGTTAGGCGATGACGGGGACGGCTGATTTTAGGCGGCTCGTTGTCGTGCGGATATCCGGGAGACGATCGACCCCTCGAGTGTTCCTCGGATCCAGCGACCGGCGGCTTCACCCAATTCCGTGGGTACCGCATTCCCGAGGCAGCGCATCGTCTCGGTCCAGGAGCGGCAAAACCGATAGTCGTCCGGCAATCCTACCAACCGGGCAGATTCGCGCAACGTGAAATAGCGAACGGAGCCATCGTCGAGGATCGCCATATTCTCGCCGCCGGGCACGCCGTGATCGCCCGCCTTCAATGCCTTGGCCGGCATATCCAACGGACTGCCGGTATGGCCCGGATAGGTCCTGGCACCACCCTGGAAGCCGTGATGGTTACGGCCGTCTGGCTCGCCCAGGTCATCAATAGCGTCCCGCAGCGTTCTCCACGATCTTTCTGGGGGCGGGATCATCTGCGCTCGCATGCGACTTACGCCATGCCGCATGCGGTTCGGAATCGAACGATCTGGCGGCATGACAAGTCCGTGCCGTCGCCAGTAGTCGCCTGTGACCCATTGATCCCATATCAAGGCGTCTAGGGAATGTGTGCGTTGAAGCGGATTGAGTTCCGCGCCGAGATCGGCCCGAATTCCCGCCAACAGAACCCGATAACGAACTTGGGGTGCTCCGAAATCCGCTGCATTGACCACGGTCACCGTTGTCCGATAGTTAATGCACGCGCTGGATAAGCGGCGCAACTGGGCGAGGGGCGTCTCCTCGGCGGGAGAGGCGGAAGCCTCGACATGCCGCAACCGATGTTCGATCCAGTTCAGGTAAGGCCGAAAGCGCGGTCCCGCGAGATTGCGGACGTTCTCGAATAAAAAAGCTGTCGGGCGCGTTTCGCGAACCGCGCGAATAGCCTCGGGCCACATGTCCCTGTGATCGTCCGAGCCCCGTTTCAACCCTCCGATCCCGAATGGCTGACAAGGGGGACCACCAGACACCAATGCCAGTTGGTCATGGAAGTGGCCCCACTGCAATGTTCTGACATCAGCATGTGACACGTACCAATCTCGCACGTGTTCGACCCCTTCAGCGACGTTCAATCGAACGGTAGCGATTGCATCCGCGTTCCATTCGACGAATGCTCGCGACCGAAAGCCGGCCCTGGCTAGGCCGAGTCCGAGGCCGCCGCAGCCGCCAAATAGTTCAATCGAATCCATGGTTGGCGGCTCACGTTCCATCGCGACGAATCCCTGGTAATGCCAGCGGCAGTAGGGGCCCGCCATTCGCTTCCTCGATCGTTCGTTCCAGGGACCGTCGTAACAGCCACGAATGAGAAACGCTCATTTTCTTCGCGATGCGCTTCAGTTCCTCGGCTTGTGCGGCACTCACATTAGCGGTGACGCGCGCTGTATAACGGTTCTCCGTTGGCATGCCCCACACCCTTGCTGCACACTGCCGCATTCCGCATCGGCCACGTCAGTGACAGACTCGCTCTGTTGTTCGAGAAATGCAACACGACTGTTAGGTTGGCAGGCGCTTTACGAAATTCTTTATTGCCGCGCGCACCCAGCCAGCCGCCCCGATGCTGCCGGCAAACGCATCACATTGACTCCAACCCCAACCATCGATCATGTGACGCCGTTTTAACATCCAGCCCGTCCGGAAGTGGCCTGCGCCCGCTCGCCCCAACCGGCCCAAAATCG
>JAKBCJ010000322.1 GCA_021807975.1 Pseudomonadota bacterium
AGCTGGCGCGGGCGAACCCGTCGATGGACACCTGCGTGTTGTGCATCGCCATCGTGACGCCGCCGCCGTCCTTGAAGTCATGCACTTCCAGCGTCTGCATCGGGCCGCCATCGGCCGGCTGGTAGGATATCGTCACCTTGCCCGGGCCCGGGACCTTCATTTCCGTGGCGCGATAGATGTCGCCATAGGCATGGCGGCCGATAACGATTGGCTGGGTCCAGTGCGGCACCAGACGCGGCACGTTCTTGCAGATGATCGGCTCCCGGAAGATGGTGCCGTCCAGGATGTTGCGCAGGGTGCCGTTGGGGCTGCGATACATGCGCTTCAGCCCGAATTCGGTAACGCGCGCCTCATCGGGGGTGATCGTCGCGCATTTCACGCCGACGCCATACCGGGCGATCGCGTGCGCCGCATCGACGGTGACCTGGTCGTCGGTCTGGTCGCGGTATTCGATCCCCAGATCGTAGTACTTCAGGTCGATATCCAGGTACGGCAGGATCAACTTGTCCTTAATGAATCCCCAGATAATCCGGGTCATCTCATCCCCGTCCAACTCGACAACCGGGGTTTTGACCTTAATTTTTGCCATCATATCCTCGTGGGCGGAACACCGCGTGGGCCAACAGGGGGGCGTCGCCGGTTCCCCGGTCTGCCAAGTCACACGTAATAATCGCACCGCGCGCCGGCCAGGGCAAGCCGGGGTGGGCGGCGCGCGTCATTGCGCCGGCCGGCGGGCCGGACCTGCGCCCCGGCCAAAGCATGCCCGCTTCTGCTAAGTAATTCCGTATATTACCGGCGTATGTTCAGGCGAAAATCGTGCGGCAAGGAAGCATTATCGTTGTGTTGACGGTCCTTTTGCGGCTAGGAACCTACGCTACGGGGATCGCTCGCCGCGGTCCTCCCCCGACTTAATTCGCCTGGACCATGAAACCGGACAAGCACTTCGTTACCGCCGCGGTGGTCCTGTTTGCTGCCGCCTGTCTGATCGTGCTGACCTGGGTCGGTACGGCGCGGGAAATTCGCGTGCAAAGGGCCGAAACCATCACCCGGGTCACCGCGACCCTGTCCAACCAGGCGTTGACAGCGGCCGAACAAATTGACCGGCAGATCCTGGCTATCGACCAGACGCTTCGTGCTCTGGTCGATGGCTGGGAAGCCAATCCCCGGGCGTTCGATCTGGAGGCCGCCCGGGTCAGGTCAGTGGTGCTGACCGGCCTGAGCCGCGACATGGTGATGACCGACGAGACGGGGGTTATCCGTCAGTCCTCGGTCGTGGAAGCGATCGGCCAGAATGCCGCCGGCCTGGACTACTTCCGCGCGCTGGCGCAGGCACCGGACGCGGGGGACGGCCTTTATATCGGCCCTGCCGCGATCGACGGCATTATGCGCCAGTGGCACATGAACCTGGCCCGGGCGATGCATTACCCCGACGGTTCGTTCGCCGGGGTCATCGACACCGACTACCGGATCGCCGCGATCACCGGCGTACTGACGCAAATCGACCTCGGTTCGAACGGCTTCGCCGCGCTGGCGGGGTTGGAAGACGGCAAACTGCGCGGTGCGGTCAGCGCCTCGACGGTCGATCCCGATACGGCTATCGGCGACACCCCCATGTTCGCCGCCATTAAAACCAGCGACAGCGGCATCTGGACGGGTCCATCCGCCAGTGACGCCATTCGCCGGATTCATGCGTTCCGCCGCCTGCCCGGCCGCAAGCTGGCGGTCGTCGTGGGCATGGACGAGGAACAGGCACTGCGGCCCGCCGACGCATACCGCCGTCAGGCCTGGACGATGGCAGGCGCCATCATCGGCCTGCTGACACTGCTCGCCCTGGCGTTGGTCCAGGTTATCCGCATGATCCGCCGGCAGGATATCGCCGCGGCGGACTATCGTGCCAGCCTCGCCGCCGCCAACGCCCAGTTCGAATTTGCCCGGGCGTTGGCGGCGGCGAAAACCGAGCAGCTGGATACAACGCTGTCGGGGATGACAGACGGCGTTTCCATCCTCGACGCGCATCTGTGTCTGGTTGAATGGAATGCCCGGTTCGCGCAGATCGCCGGTGTCCCGGAAGACATCCTGCGCGTGGGCCTGCCCGTCGAAGAGATTTTGAGGGCCCAGATCCGCACCGGGCAGTTCGGTGCTGTGCGCGACCCGGAAGCTGAGGTGGAACGCCGCGTCGCCCGCATGCGCAAGGTCCGCCCGGGGGTGATCCAAAGGCCGCGCCCGGATGGGCGGACGCTGGAATTGCGGCGCAACCCGCTGCCGGATGGGGGTTTTGTCACCATCTACGCCGACGTCACGGAGCGCAAGCGGACCGAAGATGCGCTGAACAAGGCGGAAGCGGCCCTGGACCACGCGAACCGCGAAAAACTCAGCTTCGCGGCGATGGTCCGCCATGTAATCGAAAAACGCCTGACTCCGCTGCTGGATGTGATCCAAGCCCTGGTTGGCGCCGTAAATACAGACCTGCCGCAACCGACGGCTGATTTGGCCGTAAAATCGAGCAGGGCCTTAAAGGACGCTTTGAGCGAAATCGAGATTTGGACGATGATGGAAGCCGGGACATTGCCGATCCGCCCATGCCCGCTCGAACTGCGCCCCTTGCTGGAAAACTGCATTCGGGAATTTGGCGCGAACGGCGCTGTCCGGCCCGGTCTTTCGGTGGCCGCCGATACACCCGCCCGGGTGCTGGCAGACCCCACCCGCCTGAGGCAACTTTTGCTGGCGATGCTGGCCAGCGTGGTCAGATCCGGGCAGCCAAATGCAGTTTGGATCACTGCCGAACCGGGGCGCAACGGCAACGAGGGTGTCCGGCTGTCGGTGCGCGACGATGGACCGGAGACCGACCCGGTTGCGCGGGCAGCAGTGTTTCTGCCGCCCGGACATGCGGGGCGTCCGGACGATGCGGATGCGTCCACGATGGACCTGTCGATTTGCCGTGGCCTGATTACCCTGATGGGCGGCGCGATTGGCTGCGATACAGCCGGCTATCGGGATGGGCATGGCGAAAACATCCTCTGGGTCTCCTTACCGCCAACCGCGATCCCTGTCCGCATGGACGCCGGACACGGTTCGGGCACGCGGGACACCGGCTTCGGAAGCGGCGATCTTCCCTCTGGCGGGATGGAAGCAATCGGCGAACCGCCGCGGCGCAAACCGCCGCGCACACGCATCCTGCTGATGGAACCCCCGGACGGTGATCCGCTGGCATCGGCCGCCCTGATGCGGCGCCAGGGCCATCATGTGGATACCGCTCCCAGCGCCGCGGCGGCGATACAGGTGATGAAAGCGGCACCTTATGACCTTGTCATCATGACCGCGGCAGCGGGCCAAGGCGACCTCCTGGAAACCGCCGAAAGCGTCCGGCAGCTTCCTGAACCCGCTTGCTCCACCCCGCTCATCACACTGACCCCCCGGTCAGCTATCGACGACGAAGCCGATGCGGCGGCCGCCACCGGCATGGACGGGGTGCTCGGCCAGCCGTTTTCCAACGACGAACTGACGGACGTGTTACAGCGATTCGTCTGGGCGGTGCCGCCCGAATTCCATCCCGGTGCCGTTGTAGCGGCACCCGAACAGGCGTTTCCCGCTGCGCTGTCCGCCGAACGGATCGGCGAGTTGCGCAGCAACCTGCCGGACGAGATTTTCAACAATCTCATTACCGAATGCCTGGTGGACATGGACCACCGGCTTCCAGCACTGCGGCGCGCCCTGGTCGCCCGGGCACCCGGCGCGATCGCCGCCCACGCCCATGCCATGTTGGGTATGGCCGCGGGCTATGGCATGGTTGGACTGGAATCCCGGCTGCGGCTGGTGATGAACGCCTGCCGGGAGGGAGATATCTCGACGCTCGATACAACCATCGTAACCGACATAGAAAGCGATTTCGAGGCGGCTGCCGACGGCCTCCGGCACATCCTGCGACACGAGCCGACCTGATGCGGCCCGAAAATTTTGGCTCCGCGTTAATGGTTTCTTAACCTTCGGCTTCTAGTCTTTCCAACATGCTTTCACCCGCGACATTCATTGGCATCGCGAACGCCACGGCACCGGCCCGGCCGCCGGCCGGCCAGCCCACCACGCAGCCGGCCAGCCCGCTCGTGCAACCCGTCCGGGCGCTGGGCATTCAGCCGCTTGGCGCACCATCCGGCCCGGCGGGCGGGGCGAAACCGCCCGCGACGGCTTCGCCCAATCCGCCGGCCCCGCCGCCGCGTAACCTGCCGCGGGGATCGCTGCTCGATCTCAGCGTATAGTGCGATCCGCACATACACCGAATCCGCACTTGATCCCTGCCGGCGGACAGGTCACGCTTGACCCATGAAATCCTTCGTTCGCCAAGTCCCCGACGGCGATAACCGCGAGCGCTCGGTCTGCGGCGATTGCGGCTATGTCGCCTATGAAAACCCCAAGGTCGTCGTCGGTTCGGTCGTAGTGTCCGAAGGCCGCGTTCTGATGTGCCGCCGAGCGATCGAACCCCGGCGGGGTTTCTGGACATTGCCCGCCGGCTACATGGAACTGGGCGAAACCCTGGAGGAAGGGGCAGCGCGCGAGGCGTTGGAAGAAGCCGAAGCAGACATCGCGATCGACGGCATTCTGGGCGTATTCAGCATTGCACGCATCGGCCAGGTTCAGGTGATCTTCCTGGCCCGGTTCGGCGGCGATGGCTCGCCGGTGTTCGGTCCCGGGGAGGAAAGTCTGGAAGTCCGCCTGTTCGCGCCCGAAGAAATCCCCCGGGCGGAGATCGCATTCCCGTCGGTCCATTGGGCGCTCGATGCGTGGCTCCTATCGAAGGGCAGCCCGCTTGGACGACCGGCGTGCAACCCGCCCGACGATGTCCGGGGTGTTCACCGGATGCCGCCGGAAGCACCCGCTGCGTGAACCCTGTCTGTACCGGCGGCGACAGCGGCCAAGCCGCGGGGTTTGCCGGCCTCGGCCGGCTTTTTTTGCATAAAACCGCAATTTGGAACCCTGGCGTTAACCATTTGTTCACTCATCGCGGCGTAAATCTGTCGCCGTCCCGGATTTGCGCCGGGCATCGCCAGTGCAAGGAGATCGCGATGCGGAAAATCAGTCAAACCAGGTTCGCGCGGAAGGAACGGGACACTCCGGCCGATACGCGCGAGGAGCATGGTCCCCGGGGCGTTCGCGGGGCCACGATCACGTCCTGGCGCGACTCTCCGGAAATCGACCTGACGTCGCTGTTTGCGTCCCACCGGGCTGGCGCCAGTCTTGCCGGTTCGGCCAGCGGCGGGGTATCCCATGACACGATGGCGCTGTCCGATGGAACCGAGATTGGGTTCGCGGCGCTTTCCGATTTCACCCGGGTGTTGTCATTGTAACAACGGTAAGGGTCCTGGCGGCCTGGCGGTGAAAGGCACGCCATGCCGGGATTACCGTTGCCGAAACCAACACACCAGTAACGAAATCAGGCGCCGGACCCGGCCCCGCGATATATGGTCGCGGAATCGTGAAGCCCGCTTGCCGCTGAATTGGCTCGCCAATCCGCACGGTCTCGTGTTTTGTGGCGCGGTGGGTGCGGCATCGTCGCCGTATCGAAATCAACCGGGCCGAAGACGCGGGATTTCAGTGCCACGGTCAAGAAACGGCGGTTCGAAGAGTACTGGCCGGCCACCTGAACCGTAGAACTGGAATATCCGTCGCACGCTTCGGCGGCAGGCCAGAACCCGCGGAAAAC
>JAKBCJ010000323.1 GCA_021807975.1 Pseudomonadota bacterium
CCAGCGACGCCGGCGTGTCCCACACGTAATTCAGTCCCTCGCGCAGGTCGCTCCAGAACGACATCCGTACGGCCGAACCGGGCTGCCGCGGCGCGCCGACGCCCAGGGTCAGCGCAAAGCCGGCGCTGTAGATCATTGTGATCGCTACGTAGGCCGACGCCATGCCAAGCAGGGAGAACAGCGCCGCCCCGGCCATCGAGCCGAACACCCGGGCCGAGTCGACGGTGGTGCGCGCGACGCCGGTCGCTGCCATAAGCCGGTCGCCCGGTATCGTTTCCGCCACCAGGGCGTTGCGCATCGCTAAATCGGACGGGCGGATCAAGCCCGCCACCCCGGCGATCGTCAGCACCACAGCCGGCGTCAGCCAGCCCAGACCGGCCAACAGCGCCATCGCGCCCGCCAGCGCGGCATAGGCTGCCCGCATCGCGCACAGCACGTTGCGGTGACCCAACCGGTCGCCTGCCAGCCCGAACACCGGGGCGAGCAGCGTTCCCGCGTATTGCAGCGATCCATAGACCGTTAACAGCAGAACCGATCCGGTGGCGGTAATGATGTACCAGCCCAGGATCAGGATCTCCATTTCCCCGGCCCAGGAGGTCAGCAGATCTCCGGGGAATTGAAACCGGAAGCTGCGGACGCTGAACGGCGCAAGAATCTCCGGCCGGCTGTTGCGTCCTTGCGTGTTCATCGGCACTGGATGGCGTACATTGGCGCGCGATCCAACCCCGGTCGCTTACCGGGGCCGGCGGCTGGCAGCAGGCGTTCAAGCATGGCGGGGACATCTCGGCTCATCATTTCAGCCCATCGTTGCCGATCGCGGGGGAGAAACCAAGGCGCGGTTCTAGCCAAGGTAGCACCCCGGCGGGGGCTAAAAACGTGCCCGCGGGTTTCCGCGTGTTAACCCGCCGCATTACCGATAAGTCGGATTGACTAACCATTCACGCTCCGCCACCTTCGCTCCGTCCGGGAAAAACCAACAACGAAGGGAATTGGGCCGTATGGGGGGCTGGGGCGTCGCCAACAAGGCGTGCGAAATGATCCGGATCGTTTGCGGGATGCCGGCGTGACTAATTTGCTGGAGGCCAAGGGCCTGCACGCCGCATATGGCGAAACCAAAGTCCTTCACGGGATCGATTTCGCGGTGCGCCAGGGCGGTGTAACCGCACTTCTAGGCGCGAACGGCGCCGGTAAAACCACCGCGTTGCGCGCGATCTGCGGCATGGTGCGTACAAGCGGCGAAATATCGCTGGCCGGCAAGCGCATCGACGGCATGGCAACCGAGGATATCGTCCGCCTGGGCGTGGCACAGGTTCCGGAAGGCCGCGGCACGTTCATGGAACTGACGGTCGAGGAGAATATGCGCCTGGGCGCCTATTCCCGCCCGGCGCGGGAGGCGACCGCCGATTTCGACAATATGTTCGGGTACTTCCCCCGGCTGAAGGAACGCTACAAACAGCAGGCCGGCACCCTGTCCGGCGGTGAGCAGCAAATGCTGGCGATTGCCCGGGCGCTGCTGTTGCGGCCGAAACTGCTGCTGCTGGACGAACCGTCGTTCGGCCTGGCGCCGCTGATCGTGCAAGAGATTTTCCGCATCCTGGCGCGCATCAAGCAGGACGCGGGCGTCGGCATCCTGCTGGTCGAACAGAACGCCAGCATCGCACTGGAATTCGCCGAAGATGCCTACGTCCTGGAAACCGGACGGATCGTGATGTCGGGCTCCTCGTCCGACATCGTCAAGGACGAGGGCATCCGCCGCTCGTATCTCGGCTACTAGGGAGGGATACGATGTTAGCGGGCGTTATCCATCAGATCATGTCTGGTATCGCGACGGGCGGCATCTATGCGTCGGTCGCGCTGGCTCTGGTGATGATCTACCAGGCCACCCACCACGTGAATTTCGCGCAGGGGGAAATGGCGACATTCTCCACCTACATAACACTGACCTTCATCAATGCCGGCTTTCCGTACTGGATCGCCCTGGCCGTCGCCGTGGTGCTGTCCTTCCTCGTCGGCGTCGCCATCGAGCGTGTTTTGATGCGGCCCCTGGCCAATGCGCCGGTGCTGGCATCGGTCGGCGTGTTCATCGGGCTGTTGCTGATCGTGAACTCGCTCAGCGGCTGGTTCTTCGATTACACGATCAAGCAGTTCCCGACGCCGTTCCCTGATCATCCGATGCTCGGGGGATACCTCTCAGGCCACGAACTCGGATCGACGGCCGTCACTCTGATTGTGCTGATCAGTGTCTATATGTTCTTCAGGTTCACCCGGCTGGGACTGGCGATGCGTGCGGCCGCGTTCAATCCCGTCTCCTCCCGCCTCGTCGGGGTGCGGGTCGGCTGGATGCTGGCGCTGGGCTGGGGTCTGGCGGCGGCGATCGGCGCCATTGCCGGCGCGATGGTGGCCCCGGTCGTCTTCCTCGACCCTAACATGATGGCCGGCATCCTGCTCTATGCCTTCGCCGGAGCGCTGCTCGGCGGAATCGACAACCCCCTGGGCGCGGTCATCGGTGGCTTCATGGTCGGCGTGATCGAGAATCTCGGCGGAGCCTATCTGGTCGGCACTGAGCTGAAGCTGACCTTGGCCCTTGTCATCATCGTCACGGTGCTGACGATCAAACCCACCGGCCTGATGGGCCGCAAAGTCTTCAGCCGGGTGTAGAGATCATGCGGATTTCCTGGCTTGTCCCAATTCTGGCGCTGCTGGCGGTTATCGTTCCGGTTGCGATGTTCACCGACTATCATCTGTTCCAACTCACGATGGTGGTGGTCTATGCCATCGCGATCCTGGGCCTGGCGCTGCTGATCGGTTTCAACGGGCAGATATCGCTGGGACACGGCGCGTTCTATGCGATTGGTGCCTACACAACGGCCATCCTGATGTCGACATGGAACATGCCGTACTGGCTGACCCTGCCGGTGTCGGCTGTGATCTGCGCCGTTTTCGGCTTCCTGATCGGCCTTCCGGCGCTGCGCCTCGGTGGTCTGTATCTCGCGCTGACCACATTCGCCCTTGCGGTCGCGATCCCGCAAATCCTGAAATTCAAGGCCATCGACACATGGACCGGCGGCGTCCAGGGGCTGGTGATCGATAAGCCGGACGCCCCGTTCGGATTGCCGCTGTCGCCCGACCAGTGGCTGTACATTTTCACATCCTTCATCGCCGCCATCCTGTACCTGATTGCCTGGAACGTGGTACGCGGCCGTGTCGGACGCGCAATGAAGGCGATCCGCGATCATTCAATGGCCGCGGAGGCGATGGGCATCAATCTGCCGATCGTCAAGACCAGCGCCTTCGCCATCAGCGCGATGTACACCGGCCTCGCCGGATCGTTGGGGGCCATCGCGGTACAGTTCGTGGCACCCGACAGCTTCCAGGTATTCGTATCGGTGTTCCTGTTCGTCGGGCTGGTCGTCGGCGGCGTGTCGTCGATCGGGGGCACCCTGATCGGCGCGGCGTTCATCGAGTTCATTCCGAACTTAGCCGACAAACTCTCCAAGGCGGCGCCTAGCGCGGTTTACGGGGTCATCCTGATCGCAGTGATGTTCCTGATGCCAATGGGGGCAGGGGGATTCCTCTACGCGATATGGCGGAAATTGACCCGCCGTCGCGGCGACGAACCCGCCGGGACGCAAGTGAAGGCGGCTGAATGACGGTCGCCGCCCGGTCAGACCCGCTGCCGGACAGCCGTTGGCATCGACTGTTCGGCCGCAACGGCGACCGCGCCTGACGTCCGCCATCTTCTCTGACAGGAGGCAGCCGCTATGAACCGTCGATTCCTCAGCCGTTCCGCCGCGGGCCTTGTGCTCGCCGCGACGGCGCTGCGCGGCGCCAAAGCCGCGGAGGCGCCCAAGCAGCACCGCATCTCGTTTCATATCGCCAGCGCCGACCCTACGATGATGAGGGTCGCGCTGCACAACATCGCCGCGGCCGCCGAGTATTACGCAGCCCAAAACCGAACGGTCGCGATCGAACTGGTCGCTAATGGCCCCGGCTACGTGATGATGCGGGCCGACAAGTCGCCGGTTGCCGCGTTGATCGCCGAGACGCACGCCAAATATCCGTTTGTCGTGTTTTCAGCTTGCCAGAACTCCCGCAAGGGTGCCGCCAAGGCCGAAGGGAAGGCGGTGTCGGATATCCCCGAGGTTCCCGAAGCAACCGATGTCCCCGCCGGAGTCGTGCGGCTGAACGAACTGCAGGAACAGGGCTGGAGCTATATCCGGGTCTAAGGCAACGCCGCGAAACAGGCCCGGGCATTCGCGAGCCTGTCTCGTTGGATTTGCTGCTGATGCAGCGCGGAGGGTGAAACCGGTTTCTGCCTCGGTTGCGGTAAAATGACACCCGGTCCAGGATAACGCCCGCACGATAAATAACCGAGGACTGCCCATCATCATGTCTCGTTTCGCCGGCCTGACGCCACTTCTGGCGCCCCGTTCCATTGCCGTACTCGGCGCATCAGCCGACGCGACGCGCATTGGCGGGCGGCCGATCGCCTATATGCGGGCGCAGGGGTTCAAGGGCGCACTCTATCCGGTCAACCCGAACCGCTCGGAAATCCAGGGGCTGAAAGCCTACGCCTCGGTCGCGGATTTGCCGGAAACACCGGATGTGGCGATCGTCGCGGTGCCAGCCGACCTTGCCGCCCCGGCCATCGAAGATCTCGCCAAACGCGGGGTCAAGGGCGTGGTCATGTTCACCGCCGGCTTCGCGGAAATGGATGAGGCAGGTGCCGTCAAGCAGGACGCGATGGTGGCCGTGGCGCGCGCCGCTGGCATGCGCATACTGGGGCCGAACTGTCTGGGCGTGTTCGACGCTCGCCGGTCGTACTACGCCACGTTTTCCTCGTCCTTCGACAGCGGCTGGCCGGTGCTCGGCCGCATTGGAATCGCCAGCCAGTCCGGCGCCTATGGCACCCATCTGTACACCCTGGCTCGCAATCGCGGCATCGGCGCATCGCTGTGCGTGATGACCGGCAATGAAGGCGACGTGACGGTCGGCGAGTGCATCGGCTGGCTGGCGGAAAACGAAGATGTCGATGTGATCGCGGTCTATGCCGAGGGCATCCGCGAGGCCCCCGGCCTGATCGCCGCGCTGGAAGCCGCCCGCGCCGCGAAAAAGCCCATCGTGATGCAGAAGGTCGGCCGCAGTGAACTCGGCGAAAAGGCCGCCAAGTCGCACACGGCGTCGATTGCTGGCGACGACGCGGTGACGGAAGCGGTGATGCGCGAATTCGGTGTTTATCGGGCGCGCAACAGCGAGGAAATGCTGGACATCGCTCACACCGCCACGCGGAAGATCTATCCGGTCAGGAATTCCCTGGGTGTGATCACGGTGTCCGGCGGCGCCGGCGTGCTGATCAGCGATGTGGCCGAAAATCTGGGTTTGGCGATGCCGGAAATGCCGGCGGACGCACAGAAGAAGCTGCGCGACCTGGTGCCGTTCTGCGCGCCGCGCAATCCGGTGGACGCCACCGCGCAGGTTTCCAACGACGTGACCCTGGTCAAGACCTTCACCGAATCCATGGTGCGCGACGGCGGGTATGCCTCGGTGCTGGGCTTCTTCAGCATGACGGCCTCCTCCCGGCGCTGGCCCGCGATCCGCGAACAGTTGAATGCGGTGAAGACGGAAAACCCGGATCGGCTGTACGTGCTGTCGGTCATCGTGCAGCCGGACCGGCGCGACG